>NZ_JADEXU010000297.1 GCF_015206895.1 Nostoc sp. LEGE 12450
GGGGAGCAGGGGGAGAATTCGTAACTCCTAACTCTTCACGGGCTAAACGCCCCGCTACCGCTAACAGCACTCGGAACTTTTTGCCCCATGCCCAATTACTTCGCCTGAATTGGTGTTAGCGCTACACCTTGATAATAATGTCCCAAAATTTGCAGGTGGTTTACTCCTTGCCGAGCCAGATTGTACGCCCCCCACTGACTCATACCTAAAGCATGACCGTAGCCAAGCCCTTGGAGTACAAAACTACCATCTGCTCCCTTAGTAACGGTAAAGCGAGTACTTTTGAGCTTGAGGGCTGTTCGCACTTCCTCGCCCTGTAGCACCTTCGTACCTTTGTTACCAACAATTTTCAAGACTTTAACACTGCGAAAAGGCGAGTATGTCTCTGGAATCATCGCCGTCGCACTGCCAACTTCAGGAAATTTAGCGCTAATCTCACTGGGCGAGAAGCTTTTCACCCAATTACACTCGCGGATATTTTGATCGTAGTCTTGAACAGCACGCAGGTAGGGTAAGGTATTTCCCCAAACATCTTCTACGTTTTCAGTGTGTCCCCCAGAACAAGCATGGAAGACTGAGAGAATAATCCGGTTTTTGTAAGTTAATACCTGCCCTAGTGTGGAATCCACTGCGGCATAAGTAGCGGGAGCTTCACTGATGACACCTTTGTAAATTTGCCAACGATCTGGGGTATTTCCTAAATCGTAAACGGGATTATTCCGTTGTTTTTCACGTTCGTAGAGAGCGTAGGTGCGGGCAGCGATCGCTTGGGCTTTTAAAGCTTCTTGGGGCCAGCTAGCATCCATTTCGCCACCAAGAACGCTGTAGAGATATTCTTGGTCATCAACCCAATTAACAGCCGTTAAGCCTTTTTCTGTGGGGACAACCAGAGTTCTACCCCGATACCAGCGATCGCCAATATAAACAAATCCTTTACCCGTTGGCTCAATCCAAAATAAACCAGACTGCCACTTATCTAAAGCAACTCCGCCAGGAATGGCTTGGGCATAATATGCACTCATCGCTGGTAACTGTCCGAGAGTCCGTCCGGTACTATCCTTGACAATCCCAGTGGTAGAACTGCCCACTTTTACCTGATTAACGCCCCTCTCAATTGCCACGCGCAAAATTACAGACGCTTGGGCTGGGGCAACCAAAGCAATCCATAAGAGGACACTCAACCACCAATGACGTACTTTAATCTGGGAAAATAAAAAGCCTAAGTAAAGTTGGAATTTCATGCTGGTCATCTAATCACACTAGTATCTAATTGACGCTCTGGATTATCACGTCTACTACTTTAAGATGAAACACTTCTCCAACACAGGAGGTTGCCACCTCCTACTAATTATGCATTTTGCTTTAGCTATCAGCTAGAAATCAGGTGAAGAAGCCAGAAGGTAGTTAGAGAAGTCCTCTCCTCTATCTATTTCCAATACCCAATTTCCAATTCCCAATGCTTCTTCAGTCTACGATGCCAATACCTTTTGAGAATTACTCACTTCATTAGCGATAATTCCAATTAAATTCAACTGACTCAAAATTTCTGTAGCCTGAGTCAGTTCAGTTCGGGTTACTTTTCCCATGCGCTCTACCATCACAATAGCATTGCAAAAAGATGCCACAATCCTGGCATCAACCGTACCTAAAATAGGTGGAGCATCTATCAGTACTAAGTCATAAGTTTGCTCAAATAACTCTATTAGTTCTTTCATTCGTTGAGAACTGAGCAACTTCACCGTGTCTTCTGGTTCCGGTCCAGCAGTCAAAATATCAATTGAAGGATGAATAGGCTGTATATAATCTTGAAAATGAGTAGTTGTCTCATCAACTAATAACAGAGATAGTCCCCAATCATTAGATAGTCCCAGGATTTTATGCAAGCTAGGATTGTGCAAATTAGCATCAATAACTAATACCCGTCGGTGCATCCGGGTAGCGCTAGCTACAAGCCCTAATACCAAGGTTGTCTTCCCTTCCCCTGGTAGTGCTGAAGTAAACATCAGCGACTTGAAAGGTAAGGGATATTTTAATATCTGAATATTTTGGTAGATCATATCCAGGTTCTCATGGACGGGCAATCTAGTAGTAGCTTCTATTACAGAGTCATTTGATCTGCGCCGCCCCTTCCAAGGCAGTCCCAGCCACCGTTTTTTGGCACTATGCGACGGCAATTTTGGCACTGAGCCTAGTAACCGTAGATTCGTCAGTTTCTTTAAATCTCCCGCACAATAAATAGCGTCATTAAACTTTTCTAAAACCAAGGCTGCTAAAATACCTAAAATCGGTCCAATCAGAGTTCCTCCAACCAAAAGGAATAATCTGTTATTCCCCATATAAGTCCCTAGAGGAGGTTCTGTTAAAACTTGCCAATTATATCCTTCCTGAGCAATTTTTAGCCCTAAAGACTGTTGTACTTGAAGGAGTTGTTCAAGGGTTTTATGACTAGTTTCTACCTTTGGCAGTAAACGATTGTACTCTGCTATTAAGCTTGGGTATTTGTTTAGTTCAGAACGAAGCCTCTGTTCTGACTCGGCTAGATTTTTTTCATTGGCAGTTAGTCCTAAAACAGTTGTCTGCACCAGAATAAACTCATCTATTAGCGTTGGATCAACCCCTATTATTTGTCCTTTTGAAAGCGATTCTCCCTTACTACTATTAGTAATAAATTTTAACTCTTGTCGTAATAGCGACAATTGACTCTGGCGTTGTTGCTTTAGCTTTTGTACCGATGGATAATCATCTGTATAGCGCAGTCGCTCTTTAGCCAATGCTAGTTCAGTCTTTTGAATTTCACTCAATAATGTTTGATAGCGGCTTGACTGATTTAAACGAGAAGAAATTAGTTCATTCTGCTGGGATGAAGACGCTATTTGTTGCTCTAGGTTATCATAGCGAGCGTTTGCATCTTGAAGATTAGCACGAGTAGTTTGTAGCTGATTTTGAATATCGGCTAGAGATTCTAGCAAGATTTTACTTTGGACTTCGGGATCTAGTAATTTATGTCTTTTGCGAAATTGTTCCAAATTTTTATCAGCTTTACTTACCTCTTTTTTTATCTCCGGTAAGCGAGCATTTACAAAACCCAGTCCATGATTCAGGCGTTCTTTCTGTTGTTCTTTATTGTAATTTTGATAAACTTTTTGTAGAGCTTGCAGTAATTTCTGTGCTTTTACTGGATCTTCATCATTGAAAGAAACTTTAAATACTTGACTAAAAACTTTATTAGCTCCTATACCTCCCTCTTCTGGAGTTACTTCTAGAGGTGCTTTTTTGTTCTCTTTTGTTTGACCATTGATATCCGCTAAGGTAATATCAGGATAATCAGAATGAACTAAATCTACGGCTTTCTGGAGAAGCTTAGAACTCAGCATGAGTTTCATCTGAGTAGTGGAATCAACAACTTGATAATTAGAATTAGTAACCTGAGTATCTGCCACGACTGGAATATTATTTGACTGTACCCCTTGGGATAAATTGGAATTCACCAATATCTGCATACTGCTCTGGTAAGTAGGTTTGGCAATGACAGCCAAGAGGCTAGCAGCAGACATAACTACACAGGAAACCCCTAAGATCAAAAAGCGTCGGCGAAGCAAAATAGTAGATAGTTGTCTGATGTCAACTACGCCTTGTGCTGAATTAGTAGTAACTTGTTGTTCTTGATTCAGACTAATTTTAGCCACTATCAAACTCCTCTAATATCGAAACACTATATTTATTTGGAAGATTTATGATAAATCTGAAATGTTTTTTACACCTATAGCCGCAATAGCACACTTAATTATTCTTCCAAAAATGACAAGCTCACTTGATGCCAAGTGGTGCTTTCATGTTCATCAATTCATGCATATAAATTCTTAATCAGTGTTGGAAGAATAAATTTTCAATAAATATTTTATTTAAAGGATAAAAATCTTGACCAAAAATTAATTATTTTGTCTAAGTATTGAAGTAGAAAATCATCTAATTTACAACACTACTATAAAAATTAAAGTTCTTTTGATAAGATGTAATATAAAAAACATTGAGAAAAATATTTAACCCATGCTCTTTGGAGATTTTTTCTCCACTTGGCTAACCGTAAATTGTTGGTTAACTAGTTGACTTACTTATAAAATCAAACTGCTGTTTATTTGCTGGGCATTACGATTTGGAGTACTAAACCCCAAGATAGAGCCTGGTTAATTTTAGATTGTAGATTAGAAGGGTTCAATAAAAAATCTAAAATTAAACGCCTACCTTGCTTAACTCTACTTGTCGCCGTCTAGGTACTTCATGAATCATGAAATCATAAGCCATATCAGTGCGGGGAAAAATAGCACGGGCTTCTTTGAGGAGATCCTTTAACTCCAAGGTATTGCCAGGAGCATAACGGGGGCTGAAATGACTCATAATCAGTCGATGTGCCCCAGCAGCTAAAGCTGTTTGCGCTGCCATTGTGGTTGTGGAATGCAAGCGCTGAAAAGCCATATCTGCATCTTGGTGGGCAAAGGTTGCTTCGTGAATTAATACATCTGCATCATGAGCTAATTCCACTGCACCATCACAATAAATTGTGTCTGTACAATAGGCAATTTTCCGGCCAATTTCTGTAGGCCCGCATAATTGGGTGCCATCAATCACCCGACCGTCGTCTAGGGTAACAGTTTCACCGCGCTTGAGTTGACCGTAAATACGACCAGAAGGAATTTCCAACGCTTTGGCTTTTTCCACATCAAAGCGTCCTGTCCGATCTTTTTCAGCTACGCGGTAGCCGAAAGCTGTAATCCTGTGATGCAAATTACCGCAGCTAACGGTGAAGTCATCGTCTTCATAAATTACCCCTGGACGGATGGCGTGAACTTTAATTGGGTAAGAAAAGTGTGTGTAGGAGTAACGTGAGGCGGATTGAATGTAATCATTTAATCCAGGTGGTCCATAGATATCAATTCTTTCCACATTGCCAGCCAAGCCGCAAGTAGCAAGAAGTCCCATCAAGCCAAAGATGTGGTCACCGTGCATGTGGGTGATAAAAATTCGGGAGAGTTGACTAATTTTCAGCTCACTCCGCATAATTTGATGCTGGGTGCCTTCACCACAGTCGAATAACCACAGTTCTGCCCTTTGGGGTAATCTCAGGGCGACACTGGAAACATTGCGCGATCGCGTAGGTACACCGGAACTCGTCCCTAAGAATGTTATCTGCACAGTATTCTTTAGTCTTCCTATTGCTCAATATTGCAGTTCTATTTTCTATAGTGACACGGTTATTGATTTATTTTTTGATAGCCCTAATCAGAAAAACTAAAAACCCGATAGCTATTAGATAAGCTAACGGGTTTTAGTTTTAAATATTATTTCTGGCACCGAGCTATTTTTGCGTAGGGCGACCCCTAAACTATCGTTGCCGCAACAGCGTTTCACCTCTGAGTTCGGGAAGGGATCAGTGTGGTTCCACCGCGCAATAGACACCAGAA
>NZ_JADEXU010000298.1 GCF_015206895.1 Nostoc sp. LEGE 12450
ATTTTTTTCATCCGATTCGATGGTGCTAGCGCTGTGAAATAATGATTGATAGAAGCTTTTAACCAGGCATTATCTAACTCGGGGGCTGAGGCTGTATCTGTTCCCCAACGCCAGCCCAAAAAGGTAGTACGCTCAGTTGTCACTACTGCGGCTGGATTATCTTTGGAATTCCAAACAGCAGGAGATTCAGTGCCCATATCATTAGGAATCACAACGCCGCCGCGGATTTTGCCAAAGAGTTCGGTTTGATTTGCCCATTCTGGGATCTTGGTTTTTGTGGGCTTGATCTGTTCTATTTCACTAAGGCTGAATCCCCAATAACCTCCCAAGAGCGATCGCAATAACTGCCGCACTCCTGGCGATGACAAACTACCTACGGGGCCACTAGCAATCAAGCGCCCTCCCTTACTCATCCATTCTTCAAGAGCGATCGCTTGGGTTGGTGTTAATGTCTCGACGTTTGGCAAAAATAATACCCTGCGATCGCCCCAATCTGCACCACTCTTGACATTTGTTAGGGGAATTACACAATATTTCACCCCGATTGTCTGCAAGCGGTCAGTTATCCCTGTCCATTGATTCGCATTTTCTTGGCTATGCACTACGCTCAATACAGGTTCTTCAGTCGCCGCCGTGACTGGCAAAATACTAAAATTATTTAAAATTAAAAAGTTAAAACTTAAAATGAAGAATCCGGCTTTCTTTATGTGAGAATTTGCCTTTTCATGAAACTCTTTCCGATTCTTCACTACTGGCTCCTCAGTGGATTAATTATTAGGCATTACTTCTTATTTATCATCTAGCATAACAATAAATTACCTCCGAAAAACAACTGATCTTTGATAACTAAACCTGAACAAAATCGGAAATGCATGTTTTGATTAAATCTTCAACTCCTGCTAGTGGGAAAATTTTTGTATTTAGTCTGCCAGCCAATTCCTCAATACTCATATCATCTAAAAACACTAATTCCCCATTTTTTAACATGACATTGGGTAGCAAAATCCCATCACCTAAATCTTGCCCTTCTAAATTTAAAAGCAAATCATGACCAGTGAGTAATCCGGTTACACTGATAGTTTGTCCCCAATAATCACTACATAAAGCCCGCATATTGACCTCTAAACCCTCAACACAATTTAAGCGTTTCAAAATTGGTTGAAATGCTTTTTCTACGGCGTTGCCCACTACCCAGGTCAATTCTCTTTGAGGATATACTTTTGGCGGGAGTAATTCTGCTGCAACGGTGGCAAATTGCTTGATAAATAGTTGAATCGAACCAACTCCGTTATCAATTTGGGGATATTCTTCATATTCAGACTCGCTGGGTAATTCCTCACCTGCAATCAAAAACCACTCATCGGCTAACCAAACAACGCTAGAACCAAATTGTTGCCGAAATTGCCGTGAGAGCATTTGCACTTGAGAAATCACTTCTTGAGCTTTTTCTCTAGTTACAGGGATGAGTTCATCTTCTGGAGGGCGAAACCGTGTCAACCCAACTGGCACAACTGCCACCGATGCCACTGCCGGGACTTCACCAGTATGAAAAGAAGTTAAATCTTTGAGAGTTTGTTCCAGATGTTTGCCATCATTTATACCAGGACAAACAACAACTTGAGCATGAATTTGTAGTCGCCTTTTTTGAAACCACTTCAGTTGTTGCAAAATCTGTCCCGCACGCTGATTTTTTAGCAGCCTAATTCTCACATCAGCTTCTGTCGCATGAACAGAAACATACAACGGAGACAAGCGCATTTGCTCAATTCGCTGCCATTCTCTTTCTGGCAAATTGGTCAGGGTAAGATAAGAACCGTATAAAAAGCTCAGACGATAATCGTCGTCTTTTAAGTACAAACTGGTGCGCTTACCTGGTGGCTGTTGGTCGATAAAGCAAAATGGACAACGATTATTGCACTGAATTAAACCATCAAATAGGGCAGTTTCAAATTCTAACCCCAAGTCTTGATCGTAATCTTTTTCGATTTCCAGGCTATGAGTTTTACCAGTAGCATCTAAAACTTCTAGTTCCAAAACTTCATCAGCACACAAAAACTGATAATCAATTAAATCGCGGGGACGCGTACCATTGATTGCAACGATCGCATCCCCAGCCTCAAAGCCAATCTCTGCGGCTATTGAGTCTGGTAGAACCTTGGTAATTCGGGCAGGATTAATATTCATGGGGTATTGGGCATGGGGCATTGGGGAGGCAGTGCGGTCTTGGGGTTTCCCCAAGTGGAGCAACTGCCGTCATGGGGCATTGGGTATTTGATTTAAACAAATGACCAATGACAAATGACTATTATTTAATTATCCTTTCCAACCTGCTGCGATCGCAGCTAAAATAGCGCTACCGAATGCTAATCTATACCAAACAAAAACCAAAGTGTTTTTGGTTGCTAAGTATTTGATCAAAAATGCAATTGATAGGTAGGAAAAAATAAAGGTTGAAATAATCCCTACAATTAACAATCCCACAATGTTATCTGGTAACTGTTGGGCTTCAAATAATTTGAAGATTTTCAAACTTTTATACAGCGTAGCAATAGTAAGAGTTGGAAACCCTAACAAAAATGAGAATTTCGCTGCTGTATCGCGTTCTAATCCTAAAAATAAGGCAGTCGTCAATGTCGAGCCAGAACGAGAAACGCCCGGAATCAAAGCAAGTGTTTGTCCCAATCCAACTAAAATTCCATCCCGAATTTGCAGTGAATCAAAACCTCGCTTGCGAGTACCAATTTTTTCTGCCAAGGCTAGTAAAAATGCCATAATAATTGACATGATGGCAATAATTAATGCACTTTCTGGTAGAATGTCTTTCAAAAGAAAGCCGAAAATTAAGGCTGGCAATGTTCCCACTACAATACCGACTAGAATTTTCCACTCCTCACGTTGCCAATCTTTCTCTTTGAATGCTTCGATTCCACCTTTGATAATACTAGAAATCAGCGACCAGAAATACCCCACAATTGCGATAACACTGCCAAATTGAATGGCATCGACAAAATCTTTAGAACCTAGTTCTTTCCAGCCAAATACTTTAGTAAAAATCAGCAGATGTGCAGTGCTACTGATTGGCAAAAACTCTGTAATACCTTGGACAATGCCCAAAATAAAAGCTTGAATAAACTCCATAGCAATTAATACCTTTTTCCTGTTCTAGACATGATTATGAACATTGTCTAGATGATGATGTTGCTTTATATACTCTCTACTGCACCTAATCTTATAGAAAATTCGATTTTACCGATCAATAACATCATCTAAGACGCTGACCATGTTCTTACACCCACCTGAATAAGTCAACGAAATTTTCGCAGTTCATCAAACTTTAATATTTAGCGGACTGATGCCGTTCACTTTTTAACTGTTAAATTTTACCTTTCATCTCTCTGTAGTCTGCTATGTACAAAAACTACAGAGCAGTTTTGTACATAGCGCAACTTGAATGGATTAGTCTGGCGGAGAATGTTTTGTCTGGTTTGCACCCGCATTCGCCGAAATTTCAGTATAATTACAATGCCCCAGGGGGGGATTTTAAAATGTGATATCTTAAATAAGATAAAGTTTAGTAACAAATATTAAAAACTTTGATTAATAATACACTGTCCTCCTACACTGCTTCTACCCCTTCGATTGATACTGAGTTGGATTTGGCTGATACTGGGCAGAATGGCATCAGGCAATTGGAATCTGCACTCTCTTTTTCTCCCTCTTTGCCCTTATCTATTTCTGTCCGACAAAATTGGTTAGTGTTTGCGGCGGCGGTGTTTTTGGTATCAGTGCCAGTATTTGTTGAAGCGCCAATAGTGCGATCGCTACCAAATCTCAGTTTAGCGCTGACAGCATTTTGGGTATGGCTAAGTTTTACCTTAATGTCACGTCCTGCAACTTATGTCTGGGGCGATTTGCTCTTAGGATTTAGCTGGAGTTGGTTAGCAGGGGCAATTTATTGGGGCTGGTTACGTTGGGAACCTGTATGGCATCTGCCAGTAGAATCTATAGGTTTACCTTTTGCTTGTTGGTGTCTAGCGAAGAGTTGGGGCAAGGTTGGTAGCTGGTTTTATTTAGGATCTTTACTCGGTACAGTTTTAACAGACGTATATTTTTATATAGCAGACTTGATGCCTTATTGGAGGCAAATTATGAGAGTAGATGCAGATTTAGCACCACAAATCTTACAAAATGCCCTGATGCAAGTACAAACACCTTGGGGACAAACTTGGGCCATAATTCTTGCCTTAGTACTTTTAACAGTGGGAATTTTAGCTTTAGGTGGAAAGCAAAAACACTGGTATGCCTTTGGTGGTGCAGTTTTAAGTACAATTTTAGTAGACAGCCTATTTTTGTTAGCTGCGATCGCAGCGTGAAGAAAGCAGGATTCACAGGATTGTAATAATCTTCTAGGCTTCTGTTAGCGAAACTTTTTCCAGTCAGTCTATGGCACATCAAGAATGATGCTGTAGATAATTAATTAGTTAAGAAATATTACATAACAGTCCATCAGCCTCAAGTCTTCTTGCTAGGTTATTCGGTATTAGACATCAGACGGCTTCGTGTCTACTTGGAAGCTAAAATCAGCCACCCCAAAAAGATTTCGTCTCGTTGGGAATGCTACCGGGATCATTGATAGAAGGCTGTTACAGCTATACAGAAACTGCGATCGCGATAAAAATTTTGCCAAAACTTCAGTCAAACCCAGTAACGGTAAATATTGTGGATATTAATACGCTGTATATTAGTTTCTGATGACTGCTGTGTTAATTAAGCTATCAGGTTTTGTCTTTTGTCCTTTGTCCTTTGTTCTTGGCGCTCTCACGTAGACGCATTAGTAGCTTCCCGTAGGGTATGACTAATGACTAATGGCTAATGACTAATGACCACTGTTAGCTTAAAACTTTTATTTCTGTTTGATGGAAAGAGGTAGAAAATCGTGAAAGGATTGGCGCGTTTATTAACAGTGTTTAGTTTGTTACTTAGTTGCTGGGGATGGTTGGGAACAACTCAGATAGCCCAAGCTGCTAGTTTCAACAGTTTTGCTCTTCCTCAAGTGCCAATTCTGGCAATTGAGCGGCAGAATCGTGCAGATAAGAAGCTAGGAACGGAATTTGGTAAAAAAATTGATTTGAATAATACCAACGTCCGAGCTTTTCAACAGTTTCCAGGGCTTTATCCCACCCTGGCTAAGAAAATTATCACAAATGCTCCCTACAAAAATGTAGAGGATGTATTGGATCTTCCAGGATTGAGCGATCGCCAAAAAGCAACTCTGCAAGCCAACTTGGATAAGTTTACCGTGACAGAATTAGAGCCTGCCTTCAACGAAGGAGACGATCGCTTTAACAACGGCATCTACAGATAAGTTGTAGTTAATGTAGCAAATAGCAGCCCACTCCTGATTCTAGGGACTGGGATTATTCTATTAGAGATGAGTGGGACAAGGAGGACAAGGG
>NZ_JADEXU010000299.1 GCF_015206895.1 Nostoc sp. LEGE 12450
ACGTTAATTAAGACACCAACTATATCGAATCGTTTCTCATTAGTTGGTGAAAAAAGTTTAGTGCGAGTCAATACTTGAGTTTTTCTAATCACACAACCACAAATCATTACACAACGAAAAATTATGTCAGCAATTCAAATCGCCGAAATCATCGAACAAATCTCTCAAGAGATTGAAGTTGACGCTAATGGTCAAGCGAAAGCCAGTGTTAGAGCAACTGCAAGACTGGCTGGGGTTGATGATGAATCGATCAGAAAAGCTTTGAAATCAAGCGCCGACCTAGCACCCTCGAAATTAGCTAAAGAGCTTATGCTGAAGGATTTTCAGCCGCCGACCTCAGCCAATGGAGAACCGACGGTATCCCCGACATTGCGATCGCAATTATCCTAGAGTATTACGCTTACGAGGCTGGGCGATACTGCACTAAACAAGCCAGATTGGTATGCCGTTCATTCAACACCATCGGCATTCGGGCATGGATTCAAGATAAATTGGGCTGGACTAAACCCGTCTCTAATAGCGAAACTGCGATGACCCAAATACAGTTACTCGCAGCGATCGCACAACAGATGGCACAGCAAGAACAATATTTACTGGAGCAACAACAGCAACAAACTCAAATCTTGGCGAGACTCAAAGCGGTTGAAGTTGAGCAAGACAGAGTAAATACCCCATGCGGTCATAAATATAGTGTTGTTGGTTTCGCTAATCTTCAAGGGTTAGAAATATCGGTAAAAGATGCAGGTACCAAAGGTCGAAAAGCCAGTGCATTGTGCAGAAAACAAGGAATAGAAATAGAACGCATTCATGACCCACGCTTTGGAAAAGTTGGTTTGTATCCAGAAAGTATTTTAGTTGAGGTTTTTAAAGCCGAACAGAACTAACAGCAGTTTCAAATTTTGAGAGAACTATCATGCAACAACTCAATTTATTTACTGAATCTGCACCAGTTTTACCAGTCAGTTATTACCCCGATTTCTTAAGTCAGGAACTTGCCAACTCACTCTATCAACACTGTTTGAAACTGGAATGGCAGCAGAATCAAATCAGGATCGCGGGTAAAACAATGCCTGTCCCTCGCCTCGAATGTATTTATGGTGATGCCGGATGTGATTACCTTTACTCGAACAGCGTGTTTTTGAAACCACTGACTTGGACAGATGCTCTGTCTAAGTTACGAGATAGGATAACCGCGCTTACAAGCTACAAATTCCGTATCGTCATTGGCAATCAGTACCGCAGTGGCCAGGATTCAATTGGTTGGCACGCTGACAACGAAGCATCGATGGGATATGAACCAGCTATCGCATCAGTCAGCTTGGGGTCATGTCGCAAGTTTCAAATCAAACCGAGAAATGGCAAAGCTACTGACTTCTGGCTGGAACACGGGAGCTTACTTGTAATGCACCCTGGCTGTCAGTCCACACATCTGCATCAGGTTCCGAAAACAAACAAAGTCGTTAGCACGCGAATTAATCTTACATTTCGACCGCACACAGGAGGGGGGAGATAACCCTGTAGCTGGCTGTTGAGGATTTCATAGCCAGCATAAGCATCGCAAGAAGTTTGAACTGGCGGCACAGACTCAAGTGCCGCTCCATTTCCATGCGTTTATTTATGGAGGGAATATGACTACAACTAGTTCAGAAAACCAGCATTTAACTGAATGGCTCAACAGTGGCGTTGACGAAGAAATCATTGCTCTGAATATGCGATCGCTCCACGGCACAACACCCTACGAATATCTGCTCTACAGTCCCAAAATCTCCCGTCGCAATGATGGACGATTACGCGATCGCGATTTGAAGAAGTACCAGCACATTGAATTAGGCGGCTGGTGGTGCAGTGGAATTGACCCACTCAACGAATACGCCCTAATGATGTGGGGCTGCTTCAAACCCGACCATCCCCGACGTGACCGCCAGAAGATCCACAAGTTTATCAAGTACGAGCATCCATACAGAGAAGAGACACGCGCTTTCTTCCTTTTAGTACCGAATCGCATCTGGGTGAAAGTCTCCAATCGTAGCGGCATCCCCATTACTGAAGAAGACCTACAGCATCCTGGCGGCTTCTGGCACTGGGTTTGGCGGCATAATGTGCCAGTGACAATTGTAGAAGGTGTCAAAAAAGCGGGAGCATTACTAACTGCTGGTTATGCTGCGATCGCTATCCCCGGTGTTAACGCTGGATACCGCACACCTACTGATGAGTACGGTACTGCCATCGGTAAACCCTTTCTGATTCCAGACTTGAAGCATTTTGCAACAGAAGGGAGACAGGTTAACATCTGCTTTGACCAGGACAACAAACCTGAGACAGTTCAACGGGTAAGAACTGCTATCAGTCGCATGGGACGGCTGCTGGTAAATGAGGGCTGTTCGCTGCGGGTGATTGATTTACCGTTAGGGCCAGAGAAAGGGGTTGATGATTTTATCGTCGCTAAGGGTCAATCGGCATTTGACGCACTTTACAATACGGCTGTTGCACTGGAGTTGTGGGAGATTAAGCTGTTTACTCTGCTAACTTACCCGCCAGCGATCGCACTCAACCAAAGATTCTTGGGCCAGCTTCTCGTCCCCGAAGGTGAAAAACTGATTGTTCTCAAAGCTCCCAAAGGCACTGGTAAAACCGAATGGCTTGCAACTGAGGTGGCGAAAGCACATGACCTTGGACGTAGGGTATTAATTATCACCCATCGTATCCAACTGGGTGAGGCGTTGTGTAATCGATTTGGTGTTAACTATGTTACCGAAGTCCGCACGAATGAAACAGGCACATTATTGGGATACGGGGTGTGTGTGGATTCGCTGCATCAGGAAAGTCAGGCGCGATTCAACCCTAATGAATGGTCAAATGATGTCATTATTATTGATGAATGCGACCAAGTATTCTGGCATTTGCTCAACTCTGGTACTGAAGTGCAAAAGCGTCGGGTATCTGTTCTCAAAAACCTCAAACAACTGGTACAGAATGTTTTGGGCAGTGAACACGGAAAGATTTACCTCTCGTCTGCGGACGTATCAGATACCGATGTAAAATACGTTCTTTCTCTTGCGGGAGAATATCGGGTTAACCCCTTTGTCATCGTCAACAATTATCAGCCCGTTTCTGGCAACTGTTACAACTACTCTGGCAGTAACCCAAAGAATTTGATTGCTGCTCTTGATAAAGCAATCACCAAAGGGGGACATCATTTATTATGTTGTTCTGCTCAAAAAGCCAAGTCTAAATGGGGAACCCAAGCATTGGAGGAACGGTTTCGCCGTAAATTCCCACACCTGCGGATACTGAGAATTGACAGTGAATCCGTTGCTGATCCATCTCATGCGGCTTTCGGTTGTATTGCCCACTTGAACGAAATTCTCACCCAGTACGATTTGGTTATCGCCTCTCCAAGTTTAGAAACTGGGGTCAGCATCGATATTAGAGGACATTTTGATGGTGTTTGGGGGATTTTTCAGGGAGTACAGCCGGTTAACTCCGTCCGTCAGATGTTGGCACGGGTTAGGGAAACTGTTGACCGTCACATTTGGGTGAGAGAATGGGGGATGTCGGTTGTGGGCAATGGTTCCACATCCATCGGAGGTTTGTTGAGAAGTCAACACGTCGCAACGAGGGCGAACATTGCGCTGTTGTCGGCGGCGGATAATGACGATTACAGCTTTATTGACCAGAATTTTCAACCGGAGTCATTGCAGACTTGGGGTAAGCGTGGTTCTGTCATCAACGTTGAGATGCGGCGTTATAGAGAATCGGTGGTTGCGGGTTTGGTCGAGGATGGGTACATCATTATTGATGCAGCCGATGTTGATGATGATGAGAGTGGGGCAGTAATCGAGTCGGTTAAAGCGGCATCTGTTGAATTGTATGCTGCGGAGTGTAAAGCGATCGCGGATTCTCCGACTATCTCTGATGCCGAACTTAAGAAGCTGCAAGACACAAGGGCAAAAACCAAAACTGAACGACATCAGCAACGCAAGGCGGAATTGTCCCGTCGTTATGAAGTTGAAGTTACGCTTGATTTGGTTGAGAAGGATGATGACGGCTGGTATCCTCAACTGCGGATGCACTATTATTTGACATTGGGACGGGAATTTCTGACCAATCGTGATGCTAAACGGGCTAAGGCACAGTTAGAGGCTGGGGAGAATTCGGTTTGGAAACCTGACTTTAACAGGGGGCAGCTATTACCTGCTGTGTTGTTACTGGAAAATCTGAATCTGTTGCAGTTTCTTACACCAGATGTTCAGTTACGTGGCAGCGACGAGAAGATGGTTGAGTTTAAGGCACTGGCTGTTCAGCATAGGCACGTTATCAAGAATTACCTGAATGTTTCCATTTCTGAAAAACACACACCGATAGCGATCGCTCAGAAGTTACTTGCCAAGATTGATTTGAAATTGAATTACGTTGGTCGGTTGGGTAAGCGTGAAAATCGGGAGTGCGTTTATCGGTTTGTTGCCCCTAATGACCAGCGTGATTCGGTTTTCCGCCAGTGGTTCAATCGGGATGAAGTATTTCTTAGTGAGTCGGTGTCAGTCACCAATAATATAGAGTTCCCAACACAAGTGATTGGCACAATATCAGATGACATTCCCCAAACATTAAATCAGGTTGAAAGTCCTGCTACCCAAGCCTGGAAGGGGCTGAAGCTGAAAATGCGCCTTGGAATCGACAGCGCTGGTCGGTTCTACCAACAGATGGTTTCCCAGCTTGGTGAAGCTATTGGCGTTGCTGATGGTGAGCCTTACTGGAATGCATATCTGGGGCAGTGGCAAGTTTGGGTTAACTTTGGGAGCGAGTGTAGGTCTGTGGTGTGCGATTGGTTGGCGGCGGTGTAGGCCACAGTAGTTCACTATTCCATCAAAACCGTTACTGTAAGTCGGTTATTTTGTATGGAGTTTTGTCATCATGAAACAATTCTTTGTCCTAAGTGAGAATGCGGTTGACCAGCCCAGCAAATATGTGATATCACGGTATCGCATGTGATAAATACTTAATCAAAATTTACTGAAAGTAGTTTTTAGCATAAGTGTCTACTGATGTAGGCATCACTCATTTTTATCCAATCTCATCAAATCTGCTCCTTTATTGACTTACTTTTTTGCCGTTTGGCAAAAACAAGCGTGTAAAATCATAGGTTTGCTCTATCTCAATACCGATAAATAGGCGAAGTATTCTAACTTACAACAGGATAATTATTAATGAGCAAACATAAATACATATCGATTCATGGTTCCTCTACTGATAATCTTGCACAAGTAGGCTTATCAAATAACGTGAGCAACGATACGTTAGTATCATCAATTTTGCCAACTCTAATTGACTTTGCCTCTAGCACTGGATTTCGCCAAGCAACTACAGTAGCTTTTGGTAACAACTTCAACACCAAAAAGCTAGAGGCATT
>NZ_JADEXU010000300.1 GCF_015206895.1 Nostoc sp. LEGE 12450
GGATGGGGAGGATGGGGAGGCAATGCAGCATTTGTTGATATGCAGTTATTCAATTTTTTTTCTTTCTCCCCACACTTCCCACACTCAAAAGCCAGTTAAATCACGGGTTTGCGCTTATCTTAGTGCCATTCAACTCTAACCCTCGTTCATATAACTCCTCAAAAAATTTTTGTGAAATATATCCTGAAGCTCAAAATGCGTAAGCACATACTGAACTCTTTGTTTCCAGTTGTCTTACTCGCCGCTTATATAGGGATTGGGACACATCCAGCCCAGGCAAACTGTCCAGGTTTTAGTCGGGAGCCAGAACAACTGAACCCTGAAGTACAGCAACGTGCAAACCAACTCAAAAATGATCCCAATCAATTCTTTGGAAAAAAGATTTTAGATACGATTACAAATCGCCGCATCACCTTGACTCCAGATTTTGATCGCTTAACGGGAATCGAGAAACAACAAGTTCTCAATACTTTACAATTAGACGGTTCAACCTACGAAGTTTACGCAGCTGATGAACGGCTGGTTTCGGCGCAATATGATGGCTGTACTCGTACTTACTTGAAGACTGAGCGCGATCGCTATGGTTGGTATCTCAATCGCCCTCCAGTACCAATGCCACTGCCGATGTTACGCGATGCTTTACGCAATGTGGGAAAACCGATTTGGCGCAAAGTTAACCAGAGTATACATCCCGAAGATGAGCGCAAAGCACGCTTCAAATTTTGGGAAACAGTTGGCTACGGTAAATATAATCAAAGCTGGTGGATTGCTTGGGTACCAGAAGGTGGCTACTTTGAAGTCACAGTTCGTAATGCTGATTGTGTTACCCAACTCAAGCCTTATTTAGGAACTGCGTTTCATCAATATCGCTATGTAGTAATAGCGAATGATGGTACCCCTCTGTACGATACTCAAACAGAATTAGGTAATCCGTGGCTGTCGGTTCTAGGAAAAACCTCTTCTCCTGCGGGATGGAATGTCAGCCCTTGCCATTATCAGAATCCTTTCCTGTGCGTCTACCGCAACAAACTTGATGTGGGAAGCGTCGAACTTCAACGCCTGATGTATACTGATTATCCCATTCTGCAAACCCAATTTGAACAACTTGGGTTAGCCCCAGGGCTATTCACCTATAGCAATCCTAGTGATAAAGCTAAGGTACTAACTGCATTAAAAGCTGTAATCGCAGATTACTACCAAACGATTACAAAAGAACGTACTTCGACTTATGGCACAACCTACAAAGTTCAGGTGCAACAACCAGAAGAAGTCAAAATTGGTGATTTGCCAGGTTTAAAGTATGGCTTTAAGAGTATAGACCGCTCAGGACAGGTGCGCGAGAAGTATGTGAGCTATATGGCATTTAATGGGAATTTGTACATTATTACTACAGGCTATGAGCCAGCGGCAAAAAGTAATACATTCAAACAGCTTGTCAGCCTCGAGCAGTTTGAACCTCATTTAAAGGCGATTATGGAAAATCTGAAGTTGTCTGAAACTGATCGTTAATGTCCTTCTAAGTTAAGTACTGCACTCATCAACAGTGTATATTTTTTGCAGTTAACTAGTGATGCTCAAAAATTCAGATCAACTGTCGGCGAACCGGGAGGTATAAGATGGCGAACGATTTACAGGCATATGACATTCTATCCATTGATGAAGCTAGTATCTTGCCCACTTGCTCAAATCGAAAACCTGCAAGTCACATCCGCAGGGTATGGACACAGATGCAAAATTCTCTACCAATTCAGTGCTAAGGGTGGCGCTATGCCTACCCACCTTGTTTACTCAATTATATGCCCAGAGGTATTGTCAGATCCAGCCTGATCCCCCCAATTATTTGGTGCTGAAAATTTTTTCTGCAATTGCAATTATCTCCCCTATTTCTCCCCTATTTATCTTTAAACTCAAATCACAATAGCAGAGAACACTATCTAATACAGGCGGACACTCTCTGTCGTATTAATAAGTTAACAAAAACAGAATTGCAGGAGTTTAAATTGTCTTATAATTTCTCTCGCCGCCAAATTCTCAAGACCGCTGGCTTTATTACTGGCGCTGCTTCAGTAGGGAGTACACCGCTACTAGGCAATTTAATTACTGGTTCTAATACTGATAGTTCGGCACAAGCTGAAGAACCTAACAAGCTTGCAGCTCCGCAGATGGTTATTAATAGTCGAATGCTATATTTCGGCTGGATTCCGGAAGATTCTACCGCTGTGAAGTCCTTAGTCCCAAATCGTTTCACACCAAACTACAGGGGCGCAGTCTTCATGAACCAATATGTAGTCGATACTGATGAGCAGACTTCCGGCTTTGGTGCGTACTCGCTGACTTATCTTGGTGCCGATCTCCAAAACCTTGATGCCCCTGGCGGTGTAAACCCCGGTAGATGGTGGACTCACTACTTTAACTCTAGTTCTACCGTAATCAAATATGTTTTAGAGCGTGGCGTTCCTGCAACACCGGGACGTACAACTCTGAGCCTTAATGGCAATACCTTAATAGCTACAACCGAATCTAACGGTATTCCCATCATTCGCACTACTGTTAGGGTCAGTAACACCATTGCTAATGTGGCTAGTGGTCAATTGCGATACATCACGAAAAAAAACGATGGTTCATTCTCCAGTGGTGTTTATCCTTATGTTGCAGAGATCGTTACCCCTTGGCAAATTGTTGATTTGGAGTTCCTTCAACCAAGCCATCCTGTCTATGCTTTACGACCAAGACGACCGCTTGAAATTACCTTTGGCTTCTATGCTCCCCGTTCTTCTTTCTGTTATCCCGGTGGCGAACAGGTACTTTAACTGTAACAAATGATGCTGTCGTCTGTGAGCGGGGATGTGGTTATAAACCCAATACCCGTTATCAGCCTAGAACACCAATTCAGTATTCAGAGTCATGACGAAAAACTCGGGTTTCTTTTAGGCGCAAGAAGGAAATTATGGTTGAAATGGCCTAAAAATCAGGTTTTACAGCCTCGCGTTTTACTGAATCGGTGTTCTAGTAGTTCGCTTTCGTGACTTAGCGGGGTAAAGGTTTTAAATCCCTTATCCTTTCCCCAGCCCTCACAAGCGCATTTTTGGGTTGATAGACTACTACTGAAAACCTTACATGGCTCGCGTCTGTGATTTACTTCATCCATGTCGAAACCTAATTTTAGTTTTTCGATTTTTTGGAGGAGAGGATAATGTTGAAGTTGACCTGTTTGGTAGCTTGCTTTATCTGGTTGGGACAATTCTGGCAGCAATTCTCATTTTGAAATAAATAGGGTATGAATGGCCATTTTGAAATTCAAAACGTAGGATAAAATAGTTAGTTTTTCAGGGAAAGGCGACACCGAACAGCCCGCCGCAGACATAACTAAAAAATAATTGACTAGATCAATTAAGTATAAATACTTAGACATTAGGAATAATTGCCTGAAAACGAAGGGTAAATCTAGGAAGATAGTCATGTTTTGAAAATATAGAACTCAATTTAAATAACATTTAATAATAGTTGTCCAGCTTTGGTAAAATTAGTGAATTGAAAAATATTAATTAATCAAACTACTCTAAGATGATTCCAAAGGCGGCGACCCTAGAAATTCCGGAATTAATGCAATTTTTACGTGAAGAATTACATGAACTACCTGATGAAAGGAAACCCGGAAATAATACCAGATATCAGGTAGAAGATGCAGTGATGGCTGCCTTCTCAGTCTTTTTTACTCAATCACCCTCTTTTTTAGAGCATCAACGTTTGATGAAAAGCAATAAGGGAAAAGATAATGCTGAAAGTTTATTTTCAATTGAGACAATTCCAGGTGATAGCCAAATAAGAAATTTGTTAGATCCAGTTCCAGCTACGACGATATTTAAATCTTTTCAAAAAGTCTATGAATGGTTAAATAAAAATGGAATTTTGAAAAAGTTTCTCTATTTGGATGGAGGAATTTTAATAGCTTTAGATGGGACAGAATATTTCTCGTCTAAGAAAATTAGTTGCCTTCATTGTAATTGTCGTAATCATCGAAACGGAACTACAACTTATTTTCATGGCTGTGTCACACCTGTGGTGGTTTCTCCTAATCAAAAACAAGTGATTAATTTAGAACCAGAGTTTATTAAAAAGCAAGATGGACATCAAAAAGAAGATTGCGAAAATGCGGCTGTTAAAAGATGGTTGAATAAAAATCATCAAAATAAGTATGGTTATCCTGTAACCCTTTTAGGGGATGACTTGTATTCTCGCCAACCTGTTTGTAACTTGCTGCTAAAACAAGGTTATAATTTTATTTTCGTTTGTCTGGAAACGTCACATAAAACTTTATATGAATGGCTAGAGTTTTTAGAAAGAAGTGGAGAAGTTACAACCGTTGAAAAGAAACAATGGGATGGGCGAAAAAATCTAATTTATCGTTATCGTTATGCTTCTAGAGTTCCTCTACGAGATGGAGACTCAAGTCTTGAAGCTAATTGGTGTGAAGTAACTGTTATTAATGAGAAAACACAGAAAATTATCTACAGAAATAATTGGATAACTAATCATAAAATTACTGAAAAAAATGTTGAAGAAATTGTCAAAGCTGGACGCAGTAGATGGAAAGTTGAGAATGAAGGTAATAACGTTCTAAAAAATCACGGTTATAATTTAGAGCATAATTTTGGTCATGGTCAAAATCATCTGTGCGAGTTCTTATTATCTTTAAATTTACTAGCTTTTTTATTTCATACTGTTTTAGATTTAGTCAATTATACCTATCAAAAAATTCGTGAATTATTAGCAACTCGAACTGCTTTCTTCAATGATATTCGTACCTTGCTAAAATTTATTTGGTTTAAAACTTGGTCGGAGTTTTTCTTATTTATTCTTACTGAATATGTCCCTATCACCAAAGGGAATTCTAGTTAAAAGTGTCATTTTTTTGAGATGAAGTAAAAAATATTAATTGAAAGAATTTACAGAGTAGGTCGTAATTTCAACTTATAAATATAGTTGAAATATCTTTTTTCATGGGTAGATTTAAAAAATTGTTTCTTTTCAGTTAATTATCATGATTATCTTTCAAAGAAATTATATTTAGATAGAAGTTCTTTATGTAAACAAGAGGACTTTATCTTCTTTTGTTTTCAAAATGAGAATTGCTGCAATTCTGGTGACAATCGCCTTCAATATGCCACTCAATGATGCCCTAGCGATCGCCAAACCAGATAGTACTGAGGGTGCAAACCTGTGGGCTACATATCTAACCAATTGGATGCTTCGGAACCATGTTAGGACAATCTTGAGTTTGGGGCAGCAGCATTACTGACTATCGCGCTCTGTGATCAAACAGTGCAATAGGAATATTTTGCATCAACTGTAAAAATAGGATAATTCTACTCATCAAAA
>NZ_JADEXU010000301.1 GCF_015206895.1 Nostoc sp. LEGE 12450
TGTTCCCATGTCAAATTGCTACGGTATGCTTTAGTCATTCACTCACAAGGTGCTGGTTTCTACAAATTTCAGCATACGCCTTGTGAGCTTTCTTACAATATCCCTCTACTTTTAAAACATCCTCTAACCACAAAATTACAATCACTTTCAGCTCTTCCGTATCAAACGCCCTAAAAAATAGCCGATACCGCTCCGGTAGACCCATCTTTTTGACGCGTCCATAGCGTTTCAATGCCCCCGTCAAGGTAAAATGGCTTGCAAACGGGTCAGAAGGAATCTTACTTTCAATTGCAACAGTAATCGCTGCAAATAACTTTACCGTTGTATGGGTTTTATATTCAGCCTCTGGTAATTGCTCCCGTAAACGGGAAACGCGCTCAAACAATTCTTTATATTGAGTAGCAAATAGTTGTGGATGAAAGTAAATTCCCCACCCATTACTGGCAAAATTAGACATCTTCTAATAACTCATCGTCTAATTCCACACCTGCAATTAGTTCGTGGGCAACCTTAGACATTTCAGTTGTATAAGGTTGCAGCGTGTTATTTTTAAGCGTTTCTGTCATAGCAAAATCGAGAAACAGCCGCATCATTACTGAATCTTCTGCATCTTCATCATCACCAGATTGAGTTACAATCCGCAAAATTGCAGTATCCGGCGACAATACCTCTATCCAACCATCTGCATTGGCAAACTGAGGATGTTCCAGATAAAATTCAACAGGTAGTCTAAACCCTGCACTGTTACCAATTTTGGTACTACGAATGTTGTAAGAGTTGCTCATCTTCAAGCGTATCTACATGATGTACTTACATTATCGTCATTTATCATGCAATGCCGTCAGTCGAATTGTTAAGGCAATGCAGTAAGATATCAATCCAGATTTTGCAGTCCCATCGCAATCTTACTATGTTTCTCAATTTGCCCCATCACTTGTTTGGCTCGTTGAATCACCACTGCTGGTAAACCCGCCAATCTTCCCGCCTCAATACCGTAAGACTTATCAGCGCCTCCTGGTTGGACTTGGTGCAAAAAGATAATTTGGTCGGGTAATTCTTTCACCGTCACTTGATAATTAGCCACATTCGGTACAATGCTAGCTAGTTCATTCAATTCATGGTAATGAGTCGCAAAAATCGTTCGCGCCCGAATATCTACTGCGATATATTCCGCCACGGCCCAAGCGATGGAAAGACCATCAAATGTCGCTGTTCCCCGGCCAATTTCATCTAATAATACCAGCGACCTAGATGTGGCATGGTTGAGGATATTCGCCGTTTCATTCATTTCCACCATGAAGGTAGATTGACCAGTTGCAAGATCGTCTACTGCCCCTACACGGGTGAAAATGCGATCGCATATTCCCAATTTGGCCAATCTAGCTGGTACAAAACTACCAATCTGCGCCATTAACTGAATCAATCCCACCTGACGCAAATAACAACTTTTGCCGCTAGCATTTGGCCCGGTGAGAATAATCAAATCGGGATTGCCATTTGTCATTTGTCCTTTGTCCTTCGTCATTTGTTCTTGGTCATCTGCTAATGACACATGACTAATGACTAATGACTCTTGACCCAATTGAGTTGAATTCGGCACAAAGAAACCCGCAGGTAAAGACTGTTCCACCACCGGATGACGGCCATCAACAATGTTTATTTCCCTTTCCGACAACATTTCTGGACGACAATAACCTTGATGCACTGCCAACTCAGCCAAACCACACAATACATCTGCCGCCGCCACTGCACGAGATAGATTGCGAATTACTTCCGCCTCTTGTGCTACCTCTTCCCGCAACGCCGTAAAAATCTCATACTCCAACTGATTTAAATCATCCCGCGCCGAGAGAATCCGGGCTTCTCGTTCCTTCAAATCTGGGGTGATGTAACGTTCCTCATTGGTGAGAGTTTGCTTGCGGATGTAATTAGCAGGTACTTGGTCAGCTTTGGTACGGGAAATACTGATGTAATAACCAAAAGTTTTATTAAATCCTACCTTCAATGTCGAAATTCCCGTCTTAGCCCTCTCCTCAACTTCTAAGTTGGCAATCCATTGCTGGTCTGCTTCTACAGTCGCTTTTCTTTCATCCAAAAGAGGATTAACGCTAGGGCGAATTAATCCACCTTCTTTAATTAATATGGGTGGCGACTCCACAAGGTGCGCGTGTAACTTTTGTGCTAATTCTTCCAACACACTTGGGACTTTCTGCAAAGCTTTGAGGAATGGAGAATTCGCTTCAGTTACTAAATGAGATAATTCTGGTAAACGTGAGAGAGAATCTGCCAAAGCTACTAAATCTCTAGCATTGGCTGTACCAGAACCAGCCCTTCCGGTGAGGCGTTCTAGGTCATAAATTTGGCGTAATAATTGCCGCAAATCTTGACGCAGGGGCGTATTTTCCATCAATTCTTGGATGGTCTCTTGCCGCGCCCGAATGCCTTTAATATCGAGTAGTGGTTGCAATAACCACCGCCGTAAAGCCCGCCCACCCATCGCTGTACTAGTTCTATCCAATGACCAGAGTAGGGAACCGTGAAAAGTGCCATCCCGGACGGTTTGGGTAATTTCCAGGTTACGGCGGGTTTGACTATCAACAATTAAGTAGTCGGTGACAGTGTAGGTACGGAGTCTCTGAAGGGGAACTGGGTTTTCCTTTTGGGTATCTTCCAGGTATTCTAGAAGACCGCCAGCTGCACGAACAGCGAGAGGGAGATGATCGCAACCGAGTCCTTCGAGCGATCGCACCTTAAATTTCTGCAATAATCTAGGTCTAGCTTCGCCTTGAGAAAATGGAACTTGCGATCGCAAACTATAGCAAAATGATGGTGGCAAACACTCCGGTAGATGAGGCGAAGTTTCTCCCGGACGTAGCAAGCTACCCAAGTCAGGCGCATTTGTTGGAACTAGCACCTCTGAGGGTTGCAAGCGCATTAATTCTTGTGTCAAATGTTCTAAATCACTACCTTGAGTTGTCAGAAATTCCCCTGTGGAGATGTCTGCATAAGCTAAACCCCAATGATTTGCGGCAATTACCACTGCTGCCAGGTAATTATTGCGACTGGATTTTAGCATTCCTTCTTCTAGCAAAGTGCCTGGGGTAAGAATGCGCGTTACTTCTCGCCGCACCAATCTACCAGCAGCTTCCGAAGCATCTTCCACTTGGTCGCAAATTACGACTGCATAACCTTTTTCTACTAGCAGCGTCGCGTAGCGTTCCCAAGCGTGATGTGGAACACCAGACATCGCCACTCTTCCCTGTTCCCCAGCTTGCTTGCTAGTGAGGACTAATTCTAATTCTTGCGCTAGTTTTACAGCATCTTGGAAATAGCATTCAAAGAAATCTCCTACCCGATACAACAATACCGCGTGAGGATATTTATCCTTCGTTTCGACATAATGCAAGTACATTTGACTTAGCTTACTGCGATCCACCTGTAGATGGTCAGAAATAAAAGTACTTGCGTCGGGTTTGGTAGATGGAGTTTCAGAGTGAGAGGCGGTCATAGATGCTATCGAGTTACGCACGGAAATTCCACAATATCCGATGATAACGTGATGTGAAAGTTGAATGGCAATCGCTCAAGGATATTTTACCAAGAAGGGGAAAAGGTAAGGGGCAAGGGAAAAAGAAAAAACTTTTCCCCAGAAGGTATAAAGCCCCTATTTTTAAATATGGAGAACGAAAAAGAAGATTTGTGAGACACGTAGTGCGATAACTTAGCAGCGTCCATGTCTTGAAACCCCTGTTTTTCAATATGGGGTTCCCTTTCCCATTTCCCCCTCTTCTTCGACTTTAGATGATCAGTGGCTCAAGTTCCCGATTATGCCATTGTCGCTGATGCCATTCGGCAACCAAAGGACGGACAATAAACTTAGGCTGTCCATCGCCTTTAACGTCAATGCGTAGACCTGAATAAGGTCGTCGCTTTTGAGAACCTTGACCGTTACGACCAATGAACAGATGCGATCGCGCTACTAATTTATTTTCCTCCATTAAATCTGCTCCCTCAATCCTTTGGCGGCGTAAACTAAACCCGCTACCACCACAAACAAGCCAGTGGATACCAGAATCAGCGTGTCCTGTATCCATTGTCTCAAGATGTTCTAAGCAGTGGGCGTGACCGTTTAATACCAAATCAACCAAAGGACGATCTTGATTTAGAGAACCTATTTCTTTCGCTACTGCATCCAGCACCCCACGGAAGCGATCGCGAATTATCAAAGTTTGTGCTTGTTGCCACTTTGTCGCCTCAGTTACATAAGGAGGATGATGGAAATAAATCACCCTTCCCCGAACTTCTGAATTATTCCAAGATTCAATTAATCTTTTTTTGAGCCAGTCCAGTTGTTCAATATCAGTCTGCATTGTTTTGTCACTGGCTAATTGCTTCTTGATATCAACAATAATTTCTTCAATTTGCGATACCTTGGCGTGAAAGTCGTCTAATTGGTCGGCTTCAATAGGGTTTTCAGGACGAAGCTGGGCCGAGGTTTCAATAATGTACTGCTTTTCTTGTTCTAAATCTTCACGGCGCTTTTCTAAGATTTTGCGATCGGCATCACCTTGTTTTGTTTTAGGTAGGGGTGGTGGATCGTTAAATGTATTAGAATCCAAGGCGAAGAAATCAATTCCGCCATAGCGAAAAGTGTAGTAACGATTAGGAAGCCGGGTAAAATGTCCAGGTTCATACTTAAGACAAAGACCTGTATCTGTTTTACCTGTGTAGTGCCGATCTAAATGGCTGCTTAACTCTCCTGGAAGTTGCAACGCCTTCAGATAGTCTATAAATGCGTGTGCGTAAGCCTCGCCGGTTCCTGAGCCATGCAAACCCACATCTAGGTCTAAGCGCGATCGCAACAGGCGACGAAGAGGTAATGTTGTGAGAGAGGCCAAGCTCAATAAAATGGGCAAGTTATAATAATCGTGATTTCCCGGTACTGGTAAAATGGGCAGCTTAAAAGTCATCTGATTATAAGCAATCAGTTTCGGATGCTCTCCACCCAAGATAAACTCTCGGTAAGGCTCGATGAAGTTTTGCTGGTAGTATTCACTCGAACCCACTAAGTAAATCACATCCCCGGTATGCAGCATAAAACGGGATTCGTTGTGATGGGGCAACATCAGTTCAGCAATCTGTCGTTGGGGATTGTGTCCCCGATGCTTACCAGAACCACTATCACCCACAACTAAAAATGAAAACTCAGGATTATCTTCTTGACCATCCTCCAACACCAGGCGAGTTTGGTCGATGTTCCGTTCCACAATTAACGGATCTTGCCATCTGACTCGCTGATTCATTTTACGAATTTTGTTAGCGATCGCTGGATCTGATACAAGTTTCAATGC
>NZ_JADEXU010000031.1 GCF_015206895.1 Nostoc sp. LEGE 12450
TGTAATCAATGGCGTTCAAGCTAGAGGGGAAAAAAGCAATTACAGTACACGACGTGTAAAATTTAATTCTAAAAACTCTGGTTAAAATTCTGTTACATAGCGGAAAATTTTAGCACCCACTTACTTACACAGAGTTAGTTGTCCTTGAGGCATTTCATGAGGAAAGAAAATATCAGCATCATCTTGTCTTAATGCTCGTCTAGCAATCAGGTTAATATCTTTTGGTGGACGAGGATAACCGTAGCCAAAATTAATCATTCCTGGCTGCATTTGTGCTTGCACCAGTGGAGTATACATCTCATAAAAAGAACACTTTCCTGGTTTTGTAATTATGACATTTTGGGCTGGAGCGAATTTAGATTCTAGGTTGGTGCTTTTAAGAGGAATGCTACTGACAAAATATCCTGAACCTTGACGAGCAGAAACAATCCCATCTGCTTCTAAAACGTTATATGCTTCAATAATCGTGAGTTTGTTAACCTGTAAACTCTCTGCCAGAGAGCGAATAGAAGGGAGGCGATCGCCACTTTTGAGTGCGCCAGATTTAATCAGATGACTGATGCGATCGCGGATCTGTAAATAAATCGGTTTGTGTGACTGTCTTTCTAACAAAATTTTCATTTTGGCGCACTCGTCAATGACTAAATAATCATCAATACTGGCAATATAAACTATTTCTACCAACTTTACCTAGTACAGTTGAGACTTTTTTTACTATACCAGTTGTAATGCGGCTTAACTGTACTAGATCAAATTGTCCAAAACTGTACCTTCTCAGTTGAAAAGTATTACGTGAAAGTAAGAGTAACAGTTCACTGTTTATCAGGTGCTTTCATTATGAATAAATTTAATTTTTTGTTAAATTTACAAAAATATTGGCAACATTTTGTCATCTGGATGGCTAGTGGTTCTGACCTCCAAGTGTGGCACGAATCAGACTGGCGTGGTAACATTTCCTCTTGGCACGCCTACGATCCGATGACAGGACGCTCTGCCTGTTTTGGTTCTGAAGAAGAAATGCGAATTTGGATTGATAAGTGTTATTACAGATAAAATATCTTGCCCATTAATATCACGAATAGACACTTTGTAACAATCATTAGCTGAAATTGTGGGAGTAAAAAAGCCGCTATAGCAATCTTAAATCATTTGTGAAATTCTCTGTTTCTTTTCTTGGCGATCTTGGCGACTTGGCGGTTCGATAGTTTTCACAGCTCAAATAGGATTGCTATAGTACAGTAAAGCGTAAATAAGCCACCCTTTAGAAATATCAACAACCCTGATATAAGAGTAATTTCAGACTTATGGAGAAGTTCTGTAACGAACCACAGAGGCGCAGAGAACACAGAGAAATGAGAGGTTGAGAGATATTTTACCTAAACCCTATAATTACGAATTACGCAAATCCTCCTCCTCCAGGAGTTTCTATCACAAAAACATCTCCAGGTTTCATCTCTACTGTTGCTGTGCTGTCTAAATTCTCTTCAATTCCATTCTGACGTTGTATCCAGTTTCGTCCAACAATTCCGGCTTGCCCACCATTTAATCCAAAGGGAGGAATAACTCGATGTCCAGAAAGAATATTAGCTGTCATAGGTTCTAAAAAACGGATGCGGCGGACAACTCCATTACCACCTGAATATTTTCCTTTACCACCGCTATCAGGACGAAGGCTAAAGCTTTCTAAAAGTACAGGATAGCGGGTTTCTAAAACTTCTGGATCAGTCAAACGGGAGTTAGTCATGTGAGAATGAACACCATCAGTTCCATCAAAATCAATTCCTGCTCCAGAGCCGCCGCAGATAGTTTCATAATATTGATATTGCTCATTACCAAAAGTAAAATTATTCATCGTTCCTTGAGAAGCAGCCATGACACCTAAAGCGCCATATAAAGCATCAACAATTGTTTGAGAAGTTTCAACATTACCCGCGACTACTGCGGCTGGATAAATTGGATTGAGCATACAGCCGACTGGGATAATAATTTCTAGAGGGTTAAGACAGCCAGCATTAAGTGGAATATTATCATCAACCAAAGTCCGAAAGACATACAATACTGCCGCTTGAGTTACAGCTTTGGGAGCATTAAAATTACTATTTAGTTGTAGAGAAGTCCCAGTAAAATCGATGGTAGCACTACGGTTTTTTGAGTGAATCGTTACTTTAACTTGAATTTGTGCCCCATTATCCATTTTATAAGTAAATGAGCCATCCTTGAGAAGATTGATAGCCTTCCTGACTGACTCCTCAGCATTAGCTTGCACAAACTTCATATAAGCTTGGACAGTTTCAATTCCATATTGTGAAACCATTTTATAAAGCTCTTGTCCTCCCCGTTTATTTGCAGCAATTTGTGCCTTAAAATCAGCAATATTTTGGTCAGGGCTACGAGCAGGATAAATATGATTTGCAAGATGCTGTCTTACTGCGGTTTCTCGGAAATTGCCATCTTCAACCAAGAGAAAATTATCAAAAAGAATTCCTTCTTCTTCTACTGTGATACTGTGAGGAGGCATTGAACCGGGGGTAATTCCACCGATATCTGCTTGATGTCCACGAGAAGCAACAAAAAATAGGGGAGTGGGGAATGAAGTATTTTCACAATTCTCTAGAAAAACAGGAGTAATTGCAGTGACATCAGGAAGGTGGGTTCCACCGTTATAAGGGTTATTAGATAGATACACATTTCCTGGTTTTAGGGTGTCACCTTTATCGTTAACTAAACTGCGAACACTTTCACTCATAGAACCTAAATGTACGGGGATATGAGGGGCATTTGCCACTAATAATCCCGATGAGTCAAAAATAGCGCAGGAAAAATCCAGCCTTTCTTTGATATTCACAGATGTTGCTGTGTTTTGTAAAACAATCCCCATTTGTTCGGCGATAAATTGATAGAGATTTTTGAATATTTCTAAACGAATGGGATCTGGTTGAGATACTGTATACATTTTTATTCTTATTTGTCTATAAATTGTAAAATTAAATGATTATATTCAGTTAATTTTGCTTGCCAGTTAGATTCAACTACAATTGTGCTAATTTTTTCAACAACGATCGCAGGCCCATTAATACTATCTTCTGGTTGTAAATCTTCCCGTCGGTAAACAGGTGTATCATGCCATCTATCAGCAGTAAACATCTTTACTATCTCAACGGCTTCGGGGGCTTCAAATAGAGAACGTGTACGAGTAATTAAGGGTTCTTCAGGAGTCTCCATTTTCTGAATTACTTCTACCGAGGCTGATTCAACAATTAAAGTTTTATCTGATTGAATGAAACCATAGCGGGATTTATGTTCATTCTCAAATTCTTGCCGCATCAATACCACATCATCGGCAAAGTTAACGGTCAATGTAGAGTTAGTTCCTTCATATTTTAAGTTGACTTTTTTTACTATTTCTGTTTGAGTATTATCTTCATTTATTTCGCTTCTAGCTTGAGTTTCTAAATATTCCATTAACTGGTGTAGTTTAGGAATTAATGCTTGGGTTAAAGGCTGTTCTACTCCTCCTTCTCTAATCGCCCGGACATCAGCTAATCCCATTCCATAGGCGGAGAGAACACCAGCATAAGGGTGAAGAAATATCTTTTTCATGCCCAAGGTATCGGCAATTAAACAAGCAACTTGCCCGCCTGCGCCGCCAAAACAACAAAGCACATATTGGGTAACATCATAACCTCGTTGTAGACTGATTTTTTTAATTGCGTTTGCCATATTTTCTACTGCGATCGCAATAAATCCAGCCGCTACTTGTTCAGGAGTACAATTATTTAATGTAGCGCTTTGAATATCTTGGGCTAATTGGGTAAATTGCTGAATGACAGTATCTTTATCTAAAGGTAAATTCCCATCAATTCCAAAAACCGAGGGAAAATATTGCGGATGGATTTTGCCTAACATCACATTGGCATCAGTAACTGCTAATGGTCCCCCGCGTCGGTAACAAGCAGGCCCAGGATTAGAACCAGCAGATTTAGGGCCAACACGATAACTAGAACCATCAAAAAAGAGAATTGAACCGCCCCCAGCCGCAATGGTATTAATTGCTAATACGGGAACTCGCATCCGCGCCCCAGCAATTTCTGAATCTAGTTGTCGTTCATACTCTCCTTTAAAGTGGGCGACATCTGTACTTGTCCCTCCCATATCAAAGGTAATAACTAACTCAAAACCTGCTCTTTTACTAGTTTGTACTGCACCGACAATACCGCCAGCCGGTCCACTCAAAATACTATCTTTGCCTTGAAATTGTTCGGCTGCAACTAAACCGCCGTCAGATTTCATGAACATTAATTTGACTCCAGGTAACTGACTTGCTACTTGGTTGACATAGCGGCGTAGAATTGGAGTTAAATAAGCATCGACTACTGTTGTATCTCCTCGGCTGACTAATTTCATTAACGGACTAACTTGATGAGATACAGATATTTGTGTAAAGCCAATCTCTTGCGCGATTTTGGCTATTTGTTGTTCGTGTTTGGGATAGCGATCGCTGTGCATAAAAACAATCGCACAACTCCGAACCCCTGTGTTGTAAACTACTTCTAAGTCATTTTTTGTTTGTTCGATATTTATCGGTATTAATTCATTGCCATGAGCATCATAACGTTCATCAATCTCAATTACCTGCTCATATAGCATGGTTGGTAAAACGATATGACGAGCAAAGATGTTAGGACGGTTTTGGTAGCCAATTCGCAGCGCATCTTTAAATCCTTTGGTGATGAGAAGAACGACGCGATCGCCTTTCCTCTCTAACAGTGCATTTGTTGCTACTGTTGTCCCCATTTTTACCACTTCTATCGCTTCGGTAGGAATGGGTTCGTTGCTAGCAATATCCATGATATCTCGAATACCTTGGATGGCTGCATCTTCATATTGTTCAGGATTTTCTGAAAGTAGTTTGTAGACTATAATCCATTGCTGATTGGGCAGAGTCACAGTTAAAAAGCGTTCGGGATGTTTTGAAACTCCATCGATAATTGCTTGATTATTAGTAACAGCAACAATATCTGTGAATGTACCACCACGGTCAGCAAAAACCTTCAACATTACTCTGTTTCCTGTATAATCATAAAAAATTACGAAATAGCTCAAATACCCGTTGTCAATTAATATTCATCTACAAATTGAGGATGAACCCAGAGAAATTCACGGCGTTTGTTCTGTACCCGCACTAAACCACCAAAACTAGGATCTTTTTCTTTCAATAAGGCGTGTAATTCTCGCAAAATCGAGCCTTGAGCGCGGATTGCATCGCCTTCCAAGAAGGAAGCATCGCTCTTGGACTTTCCAGCCAAAGCCATATCACTTCCCTTCAAAGTAGACTCGATGCTTTTTTGTCCCAAATCGAGTTGTTCTTCAATGGCTTTGTAGGTGGTATCATCCAGTATAAATTTGGTTGTCGAAGCTGCTACAGGTAAGACTAGGCTCAGGGTTCCGGTCAAAATTCTGAGATAGGGGACTGCCTTGGTGAACCACTCACGCGGCAAGTCTAATTCATAAACTCCCTTTTTCTTGTCGTTGGGATTTAAAGCTGGAAGTGGTTGACGTGCGTGTTCGCACCAGAGGGTAAGTTGAAACTTGGCACTAATCCATTTGGGGCGATCGAAAAATCCAGGTTCAATGGGCTTAAAGCTGAACAGGCGCGGTCCATCTTTCGCTTCATCGGTGAGCATCTGCATTAGTTCTGCAAACCGCTCGTCCGCTTGGCTCAAGATACGCTGATCGTTCTTATCCAACACCTGAAAGCCTGTTTGCAGTTGTGCGCCAAGGGTATATAGTTTGTCCTTCATCTCTCCAAACTCTTCAACAAGCATTTTCTCAATAGGTGTTTGCTGTGAGGTTGGTGCATTTCGCATTAACTCATCAATGTCTAGCCATTGGTTACAACCAGAAATCATACAGGGAAATTTCGGCATACCCTGACGTTTACTGTCAATCAGTTTTTGTACTTCAAACAGTCCGTGTCCAGGTGTATTCATACCGCAAGGTGTAATACAAGGTACCATCTCGTTACATTGCAAACCTTTCCATGAATAAGGATTCTTGGGATTAAATAGCCATTTAATCTCTTCCGTGAGATAAGACAGGAACCGTTCTGGATAAGCTGCTCGCACTGTGATTTTTACATCAGTACCAACATACTCCAGCAATGCCCGACCGTTGTAGTCATTGTCAAGCATTAAGCCCCGTTGCCAGTGGATGCTGTCTTCGTAATTCGTCCGCCCCAGTGAGTATTTGTGCAACCGGACAATCAATTGATAAAATAACCCTTCTGCTACTGCAAACTGTCCGCGACTATCCACAATGCGGCAGATTTGTATCTGTTGCCTGTCTCCCGCTTCCGGTTTCTCTCCCCAATTGGGCAATGGCTCCGGGCGTGTGTCGGAAACAAGTTGAGCAATCAAGGTGGTATTGCTAGTTTCTGACGGATCGAATACCACTTTGTAGGATAGATCAAAGCGTTCCATCAGCCGCAGAAAGATTGGATGCAATTTTGAGGGGTAGCCTTCTTCGCCTGCAAATGGCGGATGGCTCCATAACTGGCTGAGATGCTCAAACTCCACCAAACCGTTGCGTCTACGTGTCATTCTATCATCTAGCACGAAGCTGATCGCCTTTGCCAGCCAGTCGGGTTTGAGGATGACGATATTGCGTAGTGTTGAGTCGTTATGATAATGGATGAAATGCCCTAGTGTATGGGAGATGCGAAGGAACAGCTCTGCTTGCTCCTCATCGATTCCCTCTTTAGCGCAGATGGCAATGACATCATTGTAGGGGAGATAGGCTTTGTCACTTGTCTGTAAGGTTTCCCGCACCCGTTGCCACTTTGCGGGAACGGAACGCCCCATTTCGGGAAGAGATGCAGCGACACGAGCAATAGCTTCTTTTAATTCTGCAAGCCCGGTGCAATGTGTCGTATCTTGGTTGGGTTTGCTGTCTATATGGAAGAAATCAATTACCGTATCTTTGCCGAATTGATCGAGAATTTCTTGTCTATTAATGTCTGGTTGTCGCTGTCCGGGACCACCGTGGGTTGCAACTACTAACACCTTTACATCCGGTTCTCGATTTTTGATCAGCGTAATCCACTCTTGGACAAAGCCCTGCTGGGGGCCTTCCCGTGGTTTCCAGATCACCAGATACACGGCTGGCGCACTGAAAAACAACTGGTGCGTCGGTCGATAAACCCGTTGACCGCCAAAATCCCAACCATTCAACGTGATTTCTATGCCACTGTCAGGATCAGTGACGATTACAGGCTTAATCTCAATTCCGTGAGTCGTGGGGCGATCGTCCACCCATTCATCACCCCGCAATGACCCCAACAGACAACTTTTGCCCACTTCGCCCTCGCCAATCAGGATCAGCTTGGCTTCGTTCAGCATCACCTGTGCTTCTGTCTTTGCCCAAAGATACGCCATAACAGCGTCGAGTCCCTGCTCGTATGCCGCAGCTAGTTCAGGGTTCAAGGGGTTTTCGTCAAGATTAAGTTCAACTAACTGAGCGAGTTGAGTAAAACTGTGAGGCAGTGATGTCAGATTATTCCCATGAGTCACGTCTTTATAAAATGTATTAGAGGAAATTTGTTTTCCTCCTAAGCAAAGTTTTTTTAACTGTGTTAAATTACCGAATTCATTAGGAAGCTGCTCAATTTTATTGTCGACCACATAAAGTTCTCTCAATTTTTGCAAGCTTGTAATTACGTTCGGAAACGAGACAAATTCATTTCCAGAAAGTGACAGTACAGTTAGTTTCGTTAAATTTTTGGTTGATTCTGGCAGTTGAGTCAGTTTGTTATACGATAGGTCAAGCTGTTGCAACTGGGTCAGGGATGTGATGGCCTCTGGCAGTTGGGTCAGTTGGTTATCAGAGAGGTCAAGATTTTGCAACCCAGTCAGGGATGCGATCGCCTCTGGCAGTTGGGTCAATTGGTTGTATGAGAGGTCAAGATTTTGCAACCCAGTCAGGGATGCGATCGCCTCTGGCAGTTGGGTCAATTGATTGCCAAAGAGGTTAAGCGTTTGCAACTGAGTCAAGGATGCGATCCCCTCTAGCAATGCTGTCAACTGGTTTCCGGAAAGGTTAAGTGTTTGCAACTGGGTCAGGGATGCGATCGCCTTTGGCAGTGCCGTCAGTTTATTGTTGGAGAGGTCAAGCTGTTGCAACTGGGTCAGGGATGCGATCGCTTCTGGCAGTTCTGTCAATTGGTTGTTCTGGAGGAAAAGCACTTGCAAACCAATCAGGGATGCGATCGCTTCTGGCAGTTCGATCAGTTGGTTGTTGTCGAGGTCAAGCACTTGCAACCCAGTCAAGGATGCGATGGCTTCTGGCAGTTCTGTCAATTGGTTGTTCTGGAGGAAAAGCACTTGCAACCCAGTCAGGGATACGATCGCTTCTGGCAGTTCGGTCAGTTGGTTGTTCTGGAGGTCAAGCCGTTGCAACCCAGTTAGGGATGCGATGGCTTCTGGCAGCTCTGTCAATTGGTTGTTGCGGAGGTAAAGCTCTTGCAACCCAGTCAGGGATGCGATCGCTTCTGGTAGTTCTGTCAATTGGTTGTCGGAGAGGGAAAGCTGTTGCAACCCAGTCAGGGATGCGATCGCCTCTGGCAGTTCTGTCAATTGGTTGTTGCGGAGGTTAAGCTGTTGCAACCCAGTCAGGGATGCGATCGCTTCTGGCAGTTCGGTCAGTTGGTTGTTGGAGAGGTAAAGCTCTTGCAACCCAGTCAGGGATGCGATCGCTTCTGGTATCTCAGTGAGTTCTATGTTGCTGAGATCGAGTTCTATTGCTCCCTCTTGCCGTGCCTTTTCAATGCGCTGCTCTGCTTCTTGATAAGCTTTATCTCTTGCCATGAGCAAATCCTTTCTCTCACTACCAAAATCAGAGTAATATCCAGACTCTTATTCTAATGTCAAAAGTAGATTCAGCTTGGTATAGAATTTAATTAATTTATAGCAAATTCAATTTGGCCATACCCTGCATTGTTAATGCATCGGCTTGCATTGTTAGTGCATCGGTCTGCATTGTTAATGCATCAGCCTGCATTGTTAGTGCATCGGCTTGCATTGTTAATGCATCGGACTGAATTGTTAATACGTCGGCTTGCATTATTAATGCGTTATCTTGTATTAAAAACGCTACGCTTTTACGTAAAACTATACCTGTTTATTTTATTCTGCTTAAAAATTTAACTACGTCAGATGATGTTGACAATTAGATAGTTTGCTGATTTAGCGGAATTACAATTACAAATTCTGTCCCCTTTCCAAGACCAGAAATACATTCTAATTTTCCCTGATGTTTTTGAGTGATAATCTGATAACTAATAGATAAACCTAATCCCGTACCTTTACCAACTGGTTTAGTAGTAAAGAATGGTTCAAACAACTGTTTTTGTACTTTTTCTGGAATACCTGTACCATTATCAGCAATGCAAATAACTACCTGATTATCGCTAGTGAGTTTAGTATGAATGCGTATCTGGGGAGTAGAAAGCGCTTTTTCCCCTACTTCCCACTCACTATTCTCCACAGCTTCTTCTAAAGCATCGATCGCATTTGCTAGAAGATTCATAAATACCTGATTCAGTTGTCCGGCATAACATTCTACTAATGGCAGATCGCCGTACTCTTTGATAATGTCAATTGTTAGAGAGTTAGGTTTAGCCTTGAGTCGATGTTCTAGAATGAGCAATGTATTATCTATACCCTCATGGATATTTACAGCTTTCATCTCTGTTTCATCTAACCGAGAAAAGTTTCGCAGAGATAGGACAATTTCTGTAATTCTTTCGGCACCGACGGTCATAGAAGTTAACAATTTGGGCAAGTCTGCTATTACGAAATCTAGGTCGATGGCTTCTGTTTCTTTTTTTATTTCTGTTACTGGATTAGGATAGTTTTGCTGATATAATTGCAGTATCTTCAGTAAATCTTCAATATATTGATTGGCATGAGTGATATTGCCATAGATAAAGTTGACTGGATTGTTGATTTCGTGCGCTACTCCTGCTACTAACTGCCCCAAACTGGACATTTTTTCACTATGTATGAGTTGAGATGCTAAATGCTTTGCCTCTTGGCGTAATTGTGCTTCTGAGTATCGCAATATCTGCTCTGCTTGTTTGCGCTGGGTAATGTCGTGGAGAATGACGACATACTCCTGAAAATCCTGATGTGGTCTGTCTGAGATAGAAACTTCTAGGATTTTGTTTTTGCCATTGCGGAGTAAGGTTTGTTCGCTGCGCTTTGTCCACTCCTCTGGATAGTAGACTAATGCAGTTAGCCATTTGTTGAGGTGATTTCCCCGCAACTCAGATGGGTTGACACCAAAGAAAGATTCAGTAGCTGGATTCGCCTGCTGGATAATGCCTCGATCGTCCACAACTAAAATACCATCTTGGGCGACAGTAAATAGGTGTTCGGCAGCTTCACGAGCTTCTGCGATCGCAACCACTTGCGGTAAACTTGTCCAACAAGCGATCGCTACTCCCACAAATGCCACCGTCATCAGCACCACCACAAATATATTCTCCCCCGCCTCACTTGCTGTTTTATTAAGTTTGACACCAAATAACCAGCCAACTGCCACTGCACTGCACAGTAAAAAAATCAGGATGCTCACCTGGAGAACTACTGAGTCTTTGATAATCATCACAGGGCGCGATTTATATCGCTGCATCCACCAACTGGGATGAAATGGAGGGAATTTCGCCCGGCGAATCACTGCATCTATTCCCATTACACCAATGGGAAATAATAGCCCAATTAGCAAGTTGAGCCAACCCCAAGCAAGTCCGCCCACCACTAGCACTACAACTTCTAACAGAAGAATCGCCAGAGATATGCGAGGGAACAAAACTTCGGAGCGATCGCGCCGCAGCCAAAGCCCAAAATGCAATAACATAAAGGAAACAAACCAGCCAACATTACCAACGGCTACGATTCGCGCGACATCTCCCCAAATCAAATAAATCAGGCACAACACCAGTGTTAATGTCAGTGCTGGCACAAACACACCCCGACGTGAAACAACGGAAAATACAGGTGAGATGTGTTTGTCTAAAGCCAACTGATACAAAATCCGAGGGCAATTAGAAACAACCGTTGCCGAACCTAAAAGACAAGCAGCTACTAGCAAAAAGGAAACACTTATACCTGCTGATTTTCCCCAGAAAGGTTGGGAAGCCGCCACAAGATTCATAAAAGCATTGTCTTTAAGGCTTGGATCGGTTGCTAACCGCATCATTACCCAAGATCCCCCCAAAAAGATAGGTGGCATCATCCAAGCCGCAACATCTAGAAAACGTAGCGTCTGAGAGGGTTGGCGGCTATCGGCGACAAAAGAAGAAGCCGTTTCACAACTGTAGGTGGCATAAGTGACGAAAAAGAACCACTTCGCCCAATCCACAAAACCCAGAGATGACCAATTGCTAGGAAAAAATCCAGGACTAACATCAGAGAACGCTAACCAGCCCAAACCCTGTACGCAGAAAGTGATTAGCAATCCAAAGGCTGGAATTACAAAAAATAAATGTAAAATACTTAAGGCGCGAGTCCCACTAAACGCGACTATAAACGGCAACAGTGTAAAGCCAATATCTAGAAGTATTTCTGGACAGGCGATACCCAGCGCCTCCAAATTCACCTTAATTAAATCTTTGAGGACGATGGTATTAACTGACAGGTAAGAAACCCAGTTAAGCAGATATCCAATTGCTGCATAGCAAGCTATTCCTGGATAGTTTTGCAGCAACTTAGTAGCATAGTTAGGCGTTCCTCCAGCCACATTTATAAAATGCATACCCAAGCGTTTTACCTGGTAGTTGAGCAGCATTCCGAAAATCACCGCAGGTATCCAGACAAAAATAGCTTGGGGACCGAGAGCAGCATGAATTGCTGGAACCAATGCTGTCCAGGAAATATGAGCTGTTAAACCGAAGCCCCAACTTCCAACAGCACTTAAGCTTCTAGTCAAGCCAGGGTAAGAAGATTGGCCCAAAGTGGGATGAGCAGGATGGGACATCATTGGCAGTGCTGAGTGGGATACTGTAATTAAACTTATTAGCTAGAGTTCCCATCTTCTAAATGTTGTGAACAGAGACATTTTTGCTCGAAATCATAACATATTCACAACACCAGCATTTCTTTACACCATAATTTGGTTTTCCAGGTGTAGCTTATAGTAGCCTATCTTTACTCCCACTCCATGCTTTCAGGAAGCTTCTTATTGAGAAAGCGATCCATGCACCGCTCCGCTAAAGCCGCGATGGTTAGGGATGGGTTAGTGCAGGCAGTCGAACCAGGAATCAGAGAACCATCTACAACAAACAAATTAGAATAGCCGTGGACTTTGCCGTAAGTGTTGCATACAGCACCCATAGTTGCACCACCAAGAGGATGCGCTGTCGCACTAAAGTCAAGGGGTGCGCCAAAAGTAGTACCATTAGCTTGATTTAGCTTTTGGTAAGTATACTGATTAGCCTGGGTAATTTTCTGATTATTGGCTGAGTCTTTTGGCCAAAATAGATTAGCTGATTGTGTAGAAGTATTGTAAGTCAGATAGCCCTCTGGCTTAGTGATTGCTAGGCTCGCAGGAGCTAACACACCTTGTGGAACTATCGGAAAAGGAAATTGCTCGGTGACTATTGGAGCAATGGGATTGTCCAAGTCTTCAATTACTACCGATGCTGGCCCGCCCAGTGTGGCATTAGTTTGACCAGAAGTAACGATCGCACTCACCGCATCACCGTTAGTTCCCCACAATTTTCCGACTTGATTGTTCAGGCGGCCCAATGTCCCATTATGCTTGGCACGTAAAAGCAATTCAGTGGTGCCAATGGAACCGGCTGCTAAAAACAGATAGCGGCAGATAAAGGATTTTTTAGCCAGTACAACTCCCCGCTCATCGATTTGATTGCAGGTAACTCGGTAACGCCCAGCATGGTATTCTTCGATCGTGTTGACTACGTGTAGGGGTCGGATTTCCACCTTTTTAGTAGCTTCTGCCCTGCTCAGATAATTTCGATCTAAGCTATTTTTGGCACCACTATTAAGACCATAGTAAGCTTGACCTGCGATCGCCGAAGGAACCTTCTTACCCGCGATTTCTTGGCGAACGATATCCCAATCAACAGCTACATCAAGTTTGCGACCTTTTAAACCAGCTTTGGCTGCTTGCTCTAATAAAATACGGCTGGCCAAATAGTAGTCAGTCTGTAGAATATCATCCGGTATGGGAGATGGTTTGAGGACGGAACGCACCTTTGGATAGTAAACTTTATCGAGTTCCTCATATTTGATGCTGCGTGGAAAGACTTGATAAAAAAGTTCTTTAGTTGGCTGATAACTGGCAGCATTGTAGACTAGCGAACCGCCTCCTACCCCCGCCCCACGATAAGCAATAATCCCATCGCCTACCTTAACATCTAGGACACCAGTATAAATATCAATTGGAACTTGGTTGAATATAACTGTAGTCGGACTTAACCAAGTAGACCGACCATCTGGGTTTTGATATGTGGAGAAAGTATTACCTGCATTGGTTATTGGCCATCGTCGTCCCCGTTCCAATACTATGGTTTTAATTCCAGCTTCACCAAGGCGCAATGCTGCAACTGCTCCACCAAAACCGCTACCAATCACCAGCGCTTCTACACATTCTTCACCACGATAGGTTGCAGAAGCAATCTTAGACACGCCTATGCTTGCAGTTGCTGCCAGTGTTGCTCGAATAAATTGACGACGTTTAATTACGCCTGACATAATTGATTTCCTGTACGAGTTGATTATGCAGCGACACGTTGATATACCAGTGAAATAACTAGCTGTAATTGATGTCTTTAAGGAATTACAGAAGTAACTTAAAAATCTCGACCACCTGGTTATGGCAACTTCTGTTACATTCGTTGCACAATCCCAAAAATATCAGTATCAAAAATAGTTGATCTGCCAAATTGCCAAAAACTTCTTTTTGTGTATTTAGAGACTGGTTAATTGCGAGGTAGTTGTCTCACCCACCTGTAACACTTCACCAAACACCTCGCGCCGTGGAAGCCTCTGGCTTGTCTTCGACACGCTGCGTGAACAGACATGGGGGTAAGGCGCAGGCTTTCTTTTTCGCCGTGAGTAATTCACATGTGATATAAATTTCTCATGGAACAACTACTGACATTGGTTTGCAAGCTTAACCCTACCCCTCAACAAGTTGCCCAAATTGAGGCAATATTGAAGGCGTTTGCGGATGCTTGCAACTATACCAATGAGCAGGTTAAGCCCCATGTAACTAGTAAAACAACCATTCAAAACCTTGTTTATCAAGACGTGCGTTCTTTGTTTGGGTTGTCTGCTAATTTGGCAGTCAGGGCTTGTGCCAGAGTAGGAGCAAACCGCAAAACTGCCAAACAGAAGAACAGACCAGTTAAATTTTTCAAGCCTACTAGCGCCGACTACGACGCTAGAATTTTTGCGTTTATAGAGAAAAACTGGACTGTTAGCCTTACTTTGATTGAAGGCAGGGAGCATATCAAACTTGATGTGGGCAACTACCAGCGAGGTAAGCTCAAAGGGAGCAAACCAACATCGGCGCAATTGTGTAAGCATCGGGATGGTTCCTACTACATTCATATTCAAATCAAAGATGAGGTTCCTGAACCACTCAAACCCACCAACGTTATTGGTGTAGACTTTGGGCGTAGGGATATCGCTGTAACCAGCAACGGGGATAAATGGGACGGTAAGCAAATAAACGAGATTCGAGATAGATACGCCAAAACTAGAGCTTCTCTCCAACAAAAAGCTACGAAAGGCACAAGGTCTACTCGCCGCAGGGCAAGGCAGATTTTGCAACAGTTGTCGGGCAGAGAGAGAAGATTCCAGCAATGGCTTAATCATCAAATCAGCTATCGCATTATTCAAAAAGCAAAATCTAGTAGTGCGATTGTGGCAATTGAAAATCTGACTGGAATTAGGGAGCGCACCAACCAGCAACCCAGAAATAAGGTTGAGCGCAGAAGGTCTAACTCTTGGTCGTTCTATCAATTGCGCTCCTTCCTGGAATACAAAGGGATTAAGGAAGGAGTTGAGGTGATTGCAGTACCACCTGCCTACACAAGCCAAACCTGCCACCAATGCTTGCATATTGGGTTGAGGTCGGATAAGCGTTTCAAATGTGGTAACTGTGGGTGGCATGGCGACGCTGATTTGAATGGTGCAAAGATGATTTCTTTATTGGGGCAATCTGTAAGCTTGCCTGGAGGTTCGGGTTATTTGTGTTGTAATCTCAGCACGGATAGCTCAGGGCTACTACAAAGCCCCGCCCTAAAGGGCTGGGGTTAGCTTACGCTATTCTTGATCAAACGTCAGCGAACAAGTTTATTGCAGCGAACTTTAAAAAGCATGGGTGGCAAATTAATTGTATTTGAAGGGGTGGAAGGCTGTGGCAAAACCAGCCAAATGCAGCTTTGTTCTCAATGGTTGGAAAGTTTGGGTGTTTCTGTGGTGGTCACTCGTGAACCAGGGGGAACAGAGTTAGGCTTACATCTTCGCCGCTTACTACTAGAGAAGGCAGAGGATAAACCAGTTGCAGAAGTGACAGAACTTTTATTGTATGCTGCTGACCGATCGCAACACGTGGAACAAGAACTTAAACCAAATCTCGCAGTAGGGAAATATATTTTATGCGATCGCTACACTGACTCTACCATTGCCTACCAAGGATATGGTCGCGGTTTAAATATGAGTTTAATCAATCAGCTTAACTATATTGCCACTGCTGGCTTAGAAAGTGACTTAACTATTTGGCTAGATGTCGATGTCGAAGTTGGACTAGCCCGCAAACGGGGAGATGGAATCGGATTAGACCGCATTGAACAAGAAACAATCGCTTTTCATCGACGCGTTCAGCAAGGATACGCAGAGTTAGCAGCATCTTATCCTTCAAGAATTGTGCGGGTAGATGGCAGCTTGAGTAAAGAAGCTGTGCAACAAGTAGTTCAAGAAATTCTGCGCGTACATCTGAAGGGGCTCAAATTTTGAAGGTAAAATTCTTTTAACAGTTTACTTAACTGTCTTAACTGTCCTTGCATCCTTGTTTTAAGCCTGAGAATATAAAAGACGTGGCATTTTCCGATTCCACACCCAAATTTAAAACAATTGCATTGCTCACAAAAGCGTTGGCGCAGACTGCCGCAGGCATTGTTATCTTCAGGGGTCTAACAAACCCACTACACTGAAACGAAGCTTAATTTGCCATTTATATCTTTCAATAAAACCTTGGGAGGAAGAGTTTGTATGAAATTTAAGTCTGTTTCCATAGGTATTGGTTTAAGCATTCTCAGTTTTTCAGTTAGTTCATTCCCACGGACTGTATTCAATTCACCACGAGTCCTTGCCCAAGAAGTTAGTTCTTCATGTCCTTTGCCATCTGACATTGCCGTTACCTTCCTAAATTCTAAATGTGAGGAAGTCAAACTAGAGGAGCCTAAGACTTTTTATCGTTACTATAGTAGCAGCGAGAATAGATATGGTAGATATTTAACAACTGATAAATATGAAACAAATGTAGAAGTAATTAGAAATTTAGCTCTCAATCAATCATGGGGCAATAAAGCCACTATGATCCAACCAGTTACTTTGCCAGCCGGAACGACAGTTTATCAAGGCATTGTTGCCCCTCAAGCCCCCACTCAATGCTATCCTGGCGGTGGTCAACAGACTTTTATTAAAGATACAAGAGATCCAAACATTAAGTGGTCTGAGGGACAAAATATCATCGAAAAAGATTTTAGTTGTCCGTAAAAATCATGCAAAACAAGACAGAAGAATTCATCAAATTGCTCGATAAAGCTCTTGAGATTGCCGAACAGATTCGTAGAGATAAACAACCAGAATTTAAACATTCAGAGCGTTTAAACAATCTGATCGGTGCCCTAGAATCTATTAAAAGTAAGACGCTGATTGGTAAACTTGAAGCATCAGGAGGAATCTCAACCCTTGGGCTGTCCCGTGAAGTGGCTGATTGGATTGAGCCGTTAGATTCGCCATTATTAAAAGCTGTAGGCACGATAGAGGAATATTACCAAAAATACCTCTAAATACTACAGGTTTCTCAGTAATGTTAGAGAAACTAAAAGGTTAAAAAATAAAAGCGATCGCTCCATTAAACTAAAGGGCGATCGCTAATTTTTAAATTACCAACTAAAGATTAAGCAGCAACAGGTTCTAACAATTTGATGTCAGAGAAGATAAATTCCTGAATAGATATTTGTCCTGCTGTCTCGGTACGAATCTCCCGACGATTTAGGATAAAATAATCACCAACTTTTTCATATTCATCGACAAATTCGCTTCTACCGCCCTTTTGTTCCCCAGTTTTGGGGTCATGGTAAACAGAGTCATAGCGGTGGGACAAGTAGCCTTCTCCGGTGTCGTGGCTGCTGAAGGTATCAATTGTCACGTAAGTACCGTGGATTAGACGGTGAACATGACATACTTCATTATTGCGGACTTTATATTTATCGCCCTCAGCCTTACCACCCATTAAAAGCTCAACCGCACCAGTTTCGTCAGTTTTGCCATAGCTAAAGGTATTGGCACTGTGGGTGTCTTCAAAGCTGCGGCGGACGCGGTGAATTGCTATCTCCCATGCTTGACCATGAATTGCTTTCTGGGCTGGCTCGTCATCTACATCCAAAACTTCGGCTTTCAGATTGGCAGTAATGATAACCTTGCCTGTAAAAACTTTATCATCTTGCTTAAAGGTAATATTTGCGGTATAACCGGGAAAATTCTTGTCCCAAGTATAGCGGTTCTCATAAGCAGCCCGGAAAAGTTCCTGAGCAGAGAGTTGTGTAACTGTCATGTGCTTCTCCTAGTCGCTACTGTAAATTAGCGTTTTAGTTTCGTTGGTATTAGCATAGAAGTAATTGTTGAGGCTTGGATAGTCCCCAACTGGGTACACTTATGCTTATGGTTAATTCTCTCCACGCCATATTTCATGCGATCGCCAATGTCCGAAATGAGCAAGAATTAAGGCTGGCTCTGACGGATAAAATTGGTAAGCATTTTGGTGTGCAAAATTGGGGTATTTATCTCCTAGACGATCGGTCAACGGCTGAAATCGATGTTCAGAGTATTCCGGCAATATGCTTAGAAAGCAATCCAGTCGGGCGCTACGTGGTTGAGCGTCACGCTCCTGCCCATGAGCAGTTATTATTATCACCAGGAGACTGGAAGCATTTTTGCTCGCGTTCCGATCACGAACACGTAATGACTGGGCCAATTGTTTGCGATGGCCGTCTTGTAGGAACCCTTAACTTGGCTCGTGATAAGGGGAATCCTGCTTTTAATGGCAACGATTTAGCCGATCTGAGTGCATTATGCATTCATTTATCAGCAAAAATGGCGACTCTACGGTCAAAACCACAAATATCCAATTCCCTTTTAGTAAGTCCTCTAACAGCGCGTGAGTTAGAAATTGCCGAGTTAGTGGCGCAGGGGTTAACAAACTCAGAAATTGGGGAAAAACTTTGGATTACGCAAAATTCTGTCAAACAAGCTTTGAAGAGGATGTTTCGTAAGTTGAAGGTTTCGGCGCGTGCAGAAATGGTGGCAAAGCTGCAAGATATAAAAGTTTCTTAAAGGAGGTAGGAGGGAGTTTCCTCTCCTCCTTGCCCTTTATCTTAATATATTGAAAAATGTTATTTTGCAATATTTAAGTCTAGTGTCTCAACTATCTAGTTAACACTTACAGCAGTTTTCACATTAACATTTTTGAGGGATCTAAGTCTCTAGCTTATATTGTGCGACAAGTTTTGCGGTAGGGTTAAAATCACTATTGCAAAACTTAATTACGAATTATTTTAATAGACTATTCTCTACTCTCTGCCCTAGCTATAGTCTATAGTTTAAAATTGGCTGTAAGTATCAATTTTTGAACTATTTTCTTAACTGTCTTATCTGTCATTGCATTTTGTTGGCGATGACGGCAGAATACAACGTGACAGTAAAAACTAGTTGTCAAAAATGCAATTATCTCAATAGCCTTGATTATTTTTAAAGGGGAAAATTAGTGAGTTCGTTAGAGCCAAAACATATCTATATCTTAACACAAGATAAAGACATCAATCTGTCTGGTAATCCCATTCAAACTGAAAATTTTTCTATTCAAAACACTCTACGAGATGGGGGGAAAATCCGCTTCAAAATTCGTTATTCTGCCGAACTACAGGGTTTTTGCCTACTGGAAGTTTTTCTGATCAGAGCGCAGAACAGAACACAAACTGCTAGCATGACTATTCCCAACGGTGGCTCGACAGCTACTGTTCAAGAACAAGAACAAGAATTTGGTATTTGGGAGCGAGGAGATTATTACTTCTTTTTCAAAATGTCTTCCAATAATGGAACATTTTTTATCGAGGATTATCAACTTTATTGGTCAGCTAGTTAATTAGTTTAAAATCTTTTCCAGCCGCCATCATTTAAAAATGTAGATAGTTCTTGGTGTTGCTAATTCAAGAGCCCAAAAGCTCACGCTCAAGATAAATCTGAGCAAAGAAAACCTCTGCTCAGAATTTCGGTAAGCATAGAAGCGTAAGAGACAATGTACCTGTAGTTTTTTCAAGCACGTTTTTGCAATGATTTATATTCAAATTCAGCAACACCTAGTTGTTTTTTAAAGTAAGCGCGGTAGAGTTGGCAACGGGGTAGGATGCGATCGCCTTCATAAGTGATTAATCCCAAGCTTTCGAGCTTATGAGCGTCAATGGGATTCAAAGAAACGCTTTGCTTTGAGCTAACAACTTCAATATATGCTTTTACCAAACTGGAATTTTCTTGCAGGATTGCCCAGTGTCGCCATAAATGATAACGGTAGATACCGCCGTTAGCGATCGCCTCATATATTACTTCCTCTAAGGTGGTTCCTTGACAGCATATATAATACAGAGCAATCCGAATTAGCGCTGGATGTCCCCCCACCAGAAACATCAGTTGCATAACCTCGTTCTGAGAAGTCCAGTTTAGCCCGTGCCGTTGGGCTAAATACTCTACTTGATGCTTAGTAAATTCTGGCAGACGGATCGGTAGTCCAATATTAAATGGTGAACGGTTGATATCTAGAGAGACGTAAACTTCTGTAGAATAAACCACCACTAGCCTAAGCTTCTGCAAGTTAGCATCTTGTCGCGCTTCTTCATACCAAGAGCGTAACAAACCAAAGAACTCTTGAGCAATTTTAGGATATTCAAAAAAGTGGTCAACCTCATTTAACACTAAAACCACTGGACTTTTACTCTGCTTCAGTAAGTATGATTGTAAGTATAAACTGCAACTTAATTTACAGCCTATTTCCTCATCCCAGTTTTCATCTAGCTTAGGGTCTATGCCTAATTCTGTTGCAATTTGCCAGCAAAAAGAACGCAAAAACTTGTTTAAGTCTGTCAGACAGGTTGCATCCATTTGCTTGCAATTCAGGTTCACAGGGCGATAACCTTGCATCTGTGCAAAAGCCAATAGCCGCAACACAAGAGAAGTTTTTCCCATCTCTCTTGGCGCTCGAATTCGGATCACACAGCCTGGTTGAATTATTTCTCGATAAACTAGTTCTTCAATGGGAGGACGTTCGACATAGAAGGGGGAGTCTAGGGCTACTGGACCATCTGGGTATGACCAAAGATTTTCGAGTTGGTTATGGTGCTGAGTAACAAATGATTCCAAGGATAAAGGCGGAGATAATTTCTTTTCTCCGGTATCCAAACTCGACAATTGAGTTGGAGAAACTTCAGTATTATTCGGGTCACTCAAAATTGTGTAGTCTTCCCTGCGTAATTCTAGGTTAAAGGCGGTAAAGCACAACTTTAAGGTTTTTTGATCCACGCCTGTATTCAACGACCATAATCGGTTCAGAGTTTTGGTTGAAACATTCATGCGATCGCCTAAATCTTCTAAAGTGAAGTGATTGCCATTGTTTTGAACCTTTTCCATAGCCAGAATCGCCGCTTGTAAGCGCTTCAATCCAGCGATAGTTAGGACAATTCCTCGCTTTCGCGTACTTTTAGAATGCTTCATATCGCTAATCATCTATCTGCTTTTTATTAACTGTCTCTTCATTGTTCCATGTTTTTAAACAGTTATCATACAGTTATTTAGATGTTACTAAATTGCTAAATTTTAGTAATAAACTATACATAGCCAATTGATAGCAGCTAGATGAGTAGGTATAAATAAACATAACTATATTGTATTGATTGTTATATTTACTACCCTATGCAAGACTGTTGACGCTTCTGCATCAAATGTCTTTTATTGCTTACAAATAACAAGCCTTAATAGTTCTCTTTATTTATGCCAACTTCCGAGGATATTGCTTAAATTATTTCTTATCTTGTATTAATCTGAATATTGCAGTAGGGGCGCACAGCTAACTGTACGCCCCTACTAAAGCACTATATTTTATGCAACTGAGAGCGCGTTACCCAAGTATTAGAATTCGGTGGTTAGACACCAGCGCCCCTATTATTAGTATTTTATTGGCGAAAAGTTATTAGTACTTGCTGCCAATATGATATAATAACGCATTTAGCGTCCAACTTTGTTTGAGACATCTCTGGCTGCTTCTGCCGCACTGTCGCCTACATCACTAGCAGTTTCTTTAGCGCCCTTTACGTATCCACCTCCAAACTCTTTAAAGGCTTCTCCTGACTGTTGCCCAATCTTCTGAAGTCGTTCACCAGGAGAATCTTCGGTTTCACGAGCATCCTTAAACCACTGCCCTACTGTTTTCGGTCTTTCAGCATCATTTTGCTCTACCTGTTCGCGGACTCTCTCCTTTAAGCCTTTATCATTCTGCCCCTGCTCATAATTAACATTCGTTACCAGCACTATAAAACCAACTACGACAACAGCCAAAAAAGATTTTACCTGAAGTCCTTTAAGTAAGCAACTGATGTTAGCAATCGTCCTAGAAATCAAATTTATCATGCCAATTAGCTTTTTTTTGACTACAAATAAAGATTAACTATAGAAAGCTAATTATCCTTCTAGCAAAAGGCATAACTCAGTTAGAAAAAAGAAAGACTTTTTAAACCTTGCGGAGGAGGTGGTTTGTTAGATAAATAGATATTTGTATTTATTTATGTGTAAGAGCAACCAGCAATACTGCCTTTAGCTAGAGAGTTTACATAATAAGCGAGAGATAGCCACTGCTGAACGAACCAATTAAATTGTTATTATAAATAGGATAAAGGGCTAAATCTCAGTATTATCAAGAACAATTGTAGGTTGGGTTAAGCAAAGCACAACCCAACAGAACCCCAGAAATGTTGAGTTTAGCTTCTCAACCAAATTTACGCATTTTAAGGTTTTTGGCGCTAACTAAACCGTGTTGTATGACAAATAGGATAAAGGGATACACCTAATTATTATCAAGTTTTGTCAATCTAATTAGGAAAATCATGATGCTAAAAAACTCTCACAATTCCAAGCAATTATAGCTGACAAAAGCTCAGTAAATTTGGTTGATATTGCCATTCTAAAATATAATTATTTTGGTACTTAATTTTATCTAAGCTTGCCTCCAAATTGCAATCAGTAGTGGAATATTATTTGAACCAATTAAGCCAATATAGTCAAGGCTAATTTGGAAGATAATATGTTAATTATTTAGTTAAAAATCAACTAAATCCCTTAAATATCAGCCCGGAACTATGAAGACATTGCCAAACTAATCTATTTACTCTGCGATATTTAGCCACCCACGATATTTTTCATGTATTGCTTGATTTTGACACCACTGATGTGGGAGAAATTGGTGTACTTGCTTTTGCTGCTACACAAAATTACAGCAAACCATTCCAAATTAGTTTGTGGTTGGCTAGACTGCTCTACCCCATCCTGGCTCCACAAACAAATCAAAGCAATCTTCCTCAACCTGGTGAAACAGCATAAACTAGGTAAAAAAGCTGATTTTTTGTTGGGATACCGCTTTTAAGAGATTGAAAATAAGCAATTAACCATGTGAGTAAACGGTTAGGCTCACCATAAATTTCCCTAATTCATCTGAAAAAAGTATTTAACTGTTTAATCAGAGCTTTTTTAGAAGTTTTACTCTTTGTTTATAAATCTTGCTTAAGATTCCTTCGGTTGCCAAATGTAGCACTAAATACATTTTTAATGCTACATTTGGTTTTTAATACAGATAGAGTTTAAAAAAACATATATCTTTAGTTATAAAAATTATCTGTCTAAAGAGATAGATAATTCCCAAAGACCTACTAAAAACAATCAATAGTCACAGGACTTTTAGGCTAGAGATATTGTCTGTATCGGTGGATTTATACCGTAATCCCTAGATATTTGAAGGGTTTGCAGAGGACAAAATAATCCATATTTTTTCCTTAATACGAGAACAGCTTCAGCTGGAAAGCCAAAGCATGAAATACTGGATCAGGAAATTAGCAATCTTTATAGTATTACTGTATAACTTGTTCATCTATAGTGATTATGCAGGAGCAAATCAACTTTCAAAGATTGATGTACAGCAAGTAAATTCGCTCCCAGCAATTGAAACCTTAGCAAATACTGACAACGATCTTGCTAAGAATAGAAAGGAAAATTTTTGTCGATTTAATGAGGTTGTCAAAGGGATAAATAAAGTAGAAGGACTCTTCACACTTTATTGCACTGAGAATTCGGGAAAAATTTACTTAGAAATTAAACCAGAACAGCTAAATAAAGACTACCTAGCTATAGCGACATTAGAATCGGGTGTTGGAGAAAGTGGAATTTATAGTGGATTACCTCTTTCTGATTTTATCTTTTACTTCCAACGAGTAAACAATAGATTGCACTTTGTGGTGCGGAATGTAAAATTTCGTGCAGAAAGTAGGCCAGAACAGCGATCGCTTGCTCGTTCATTTAGCGACTCAGTTCTTTATTCACTCGAAATCGCCAATATCGATCCACAGAATGAAAATATTTTGATCAACCTGAATGAACTGCTAATGCAGGATTTACCTGGATTAACTACCATTTTGAAATATTCTTTGCAGGCTGATTACCGCTTGGACGCACACAAGTCATATTTTGGGAATGTTAACAGCTTTCCAGAAAATATAGAAATTGATTCTATTTATGGTTTTTCATCATTAGAAGGAGCAAATTTAGTTACCGTACCTGATAGTAGGGCACTTACTCTCAAGGTACACTACAGTTTTTCTCAACTTAGAGAAAACAATGATTATATTCCCAGACTTGCTGATGACAGAGTGGGATATTTTATTACTGCTTTTCAAGATTTATCTAATAAGAATCCTCATGAATCATTTGTACGTTACATCAATCGTTGGCATTTAGAGCCATCCGATCCGAATCTTCCCTTGTCTCCACCCAAAAAGCCAATTGTGTATTGGATTGAAAATGCTGTGCCACTAGAGTATCGCGATGCGATTCGTGAAGGCATTTTGATGTGGAACAAAGCATTTGAAAAAGCTGGATTTCAAAATGCTATTGAAGTGCAGCAAATGCCAGATGATGCTGATTGGCAACCGGCAGATGTACATTACAACACTATTCGCTGGTTCAACTCTTTGGATGCAGGTTTTGCTAGAGGTCCAATGCGCGTCAACCCATTCACTGGGGAAATATTGGATGCAGACATTATGGTAGATGCCAATATGGTGCTATCAATTCAGCAAGAATATCACGCATTGATGGAAGTAAATCCATCTTTAGTAGGAGTGGGCAAAAACTCATGTCAAGCTCTTTGGGGAAGGCAAAAACTAGGAGCTAATAATTCTCTTCTACCGGACTCTGAGTTCTGCTATGGTATGGAGTCTTCAAATCAAGCCGCGATGGGAGCGCTGGCGTTGTCAATTTTGCCAAATACTACAGCCAGTAGTGAAACGATGAAGGAGTATGTGTATCAATATTTGCGTTCTCTCATAGCTCACGAAGTCGGGCATACTCTCGGTTTGCGCCATAACTTTCATGGCAGCACGATGTTAGCGCCTGAAGAATTAAATAATACTGAAATCACTCACACCAAAGGCTTAGTGGGTTCGGTGATGGACTATCTACCGGTGAATATAGCACCACAAGGGGTACAGCAAGGTGACTATTTCCCAGGAGTTGTTGGGCCTTATGACGAATGGGCAATTGAGTATGGTTATAAAACAAGTCCATCAGCAGTGCTTGAGGAGATAATTCCAGAATCAGAAAAAAGTTTTTTAGAGCAGATTGCACTAGCGTCGCCTCAACCAGAATTATCTTATGCAACTGATGAGGATATCTGGGACATTAATCCTTTGGCGAATGTCTGGGATATGAGTAGTGATGTGCTACTTTATTCGCAGTGGCAAATGGATAATGCCCGCGTTATGTGGCAACGCCTTGATAAGGGTTATCTATCAAAAGGAGAAAGCTATAATAACCTGCGCGTCTCATTCAATAGAGTGCTTAAATATTATTTTCGGAACGCCACCTTGCTTTCTAAATATATTGGTGGACAATCGTTTCTGCATCTCCATACTAGTGATAATCCTTCTTGGACATTTGTACCTGTTTCACTTTTAAAACAACGTCAGGCATTGACAAAGCTGCAAGAGTATGTATTTGCTGAGAATGCTTTCACTTTTTCACCACAATTGCTCAATAAACTAGCACCATCACGCTGGGAACACTGGGGTAGTTCTGTACCTAACAACCGCCTTGATTATCCAATTCACGAAAATATTTTGAAGTTCCAAAGTGCGGTGCTGCGATCGCTATTAGACAGCGATCGCCTCAATCGTTTACAAGATATAGAATTAAAAACTCTGCCTGGGGAAGCACTTTCTATCCCGGAACTGTTCGATACCCTGCAAACAGGCATTTGGGCAGAAATTTTAACCGCAGGAGAACCAAAGCCAATTTCTAGCATCCGTCGTTCACTGCAACGGGAATATCTGAATATTTTGCTAGAGATGATGTTGGGTACTACCGATACACTTGAAGATGGGCGGACGTTGGCTTGGTATGAATTGCGCCAACTGCAAAAAGCCATTGATGTCAGACTCAAACAACTAAGTGAAAGCCTTGATATTTACACCTTAGCCCACTTAGAAGCTTCTGGCGATCGCATCACCAAAGCATTAAATGCACATTTACTCTCTAAGTAGTCATTTGTCATTTGTTATTTGTCATTCGTCTCCCTCATCCCCCTCGTCTTCCCCAATCCCCAGTTACCGAAGATATCGTTGCAATAAACCAATGACAACTTCTGGTATTTCTAAATGAGGTAATATTCCTGCATCTGCGATCGCATAAAAATCTTGAATTGCCCTTTGATTTAAATTGGCCAAGCGTTGTCCTAGTTTGATATTGGTAAATTGTGCCTTCTCTCCCCAAAACATCACAGTGGGAATTGTCAGTTGCTGAATATATAAACTTAGATCAAAGTAAAGATCGCCCCGTAAAAATGCCAAGGCGGAAAATTTGGCATTAGGTTGTTGTGCAGAGGTTAAATAAGCATCCACTATTTCTTGAGATACTCGTTCTGACTTAGCGAACAGAAAACTTTGTAAAAAATTTCTGACTGCAATTTCATTTTCAGCACCAAGCATATAAATAAAATTGTCCAACAGAGGCGTATTGATTACCGAAAGCGGAAGTCTGCGTCCAGCACCCTGCCCAAAATCATCAAATCCAGATGGGGAAACCAAAAACAGCGCTTTGAATAAATTGGGTTGAACAATAGCTAGGCGGATAGCAAAAGCGGCTGTTAGAGAAGAGGCTACCACTGTCACTGGCTGGCGACAAGTTTCGATGATAAACTCTGCGATCGTGCTGAGATAATCCCTAATTTTGTAGTCCCGGACTGGATGAGCCGATTCTCCCCAGCCGATTAGATCGGGAGCTAAAATGTGGTACTTAGAAGCAAAAGCCGGGTAAACTTTAGACCATTCATACGCAGATGCCCCACCACCAAAGTTATGGAGAAACAGTAGTGGAGGTAAATCTTCAGTATCAGCGAACGCCCAAGGTGTATTCGTTTGGGTATAGTAAACCATTGCCCCCAAGGATGTATGGATAAGTTTATGTCCAAAGCCAGGAGGTTGAAACTGAAGCATAAAATTAAAAAGTATAGTTTAATGGCACTTTACCCGAAGGCAAAATTAAGAGGTATAAATTCAAGCTTACCGATAAATATCAGAGTAAGTAAAATTTTTCTGTCCTAAGCTATTTCATATTTAATTTGTATACAGTCAAACTAATTCATAATTTATTCTCACTTTTGATTACTATCTCCTGTGATCTGAACAAGTTGATGGAGGTTATCGCCACTAATATGATAGGCTGCCCCAAAACCCACTACAAAACGACCTTCAATAGGAGTTAGCTGAAAAATCCTAAAGTCAGACAAGCCGCGCAAAACCTCGATAATTTCACCAAATCGCCCTTGAAATTGCTCAACAATTTGATTCCACTTGTCAGTTTCACGCTCTATCAAAGTTGCCGTACAATCAAAACTCAAACGACGACGAGCAAAAATTAGATTACTCTTGGCTTCATCCTCAATAAATAAGACACTTACATGAGGATTGGTATAGAGATTTTTGGTATGAGTTGAAAGACCACTGACATAAATATAGATGTTTTTGGAATTATCCATTACAAAGGGAGCATAACTAGCATTTGGTATTGCTTGGGTGTTCACGGTGCTAATGATTACACTCTCAAATTCTTCAGTAAACTTTTCATACTCAGCTTGAATGTTTTCAAGTTGACTCATAAGTAAATTGCCGTTTAATTAGTAACAATTAGTTATTGTAACGTGATTGAGCGATGTCTACGATGGGCTACAGTCTGGAGTTTGAGTGAATCCCCATTCCTTAGATGTTTAATAAGTAGGATTGCAATACTGCTCGGATAAAGAGAAAAGCGTAACGGTAAAAGAAGTGGAAGACTTGATATATAAGGTTTTTCCCCTTACCCCAAAACCCAACAAGTATTAGGTAGGATTGCTATATTGCCAACACTGTTAACGCAGACCAAGTAAGTGGTAACATCCAGAATAGGTATGCTGAAGAACGCTCAACGATAAAAAGGCTTGATTTGACATGATTTTCTGTGATAACCTACGTTCATCTCTTAAAAATACGGTTTATCAATAGGTTTATAGTAGTTTTAATAGCATACTGTATTTTTAATTTGAGTTAGCACAAGTAATTCTAAAACTGTCTTAAGAAAAACTCATGGTCACTACACAAAGGCGTAAACTTGGACGTTCAGAACTAGAAGTATCACCAATATCTTTTGGTGGCAACGTATTTGGCTGGACTATTGATGAAAATAGTTCATTTGAGATTTTAGATAGCTTTATAGAGGCTGGAGGTAATTTTATTGACACAGCTGATGTCTATTCCAAGTGGGTTCCAGGAAATCAAGGTGGAGAGTCTGAGACAATTTTAGGAAAATGGCTCAAGCAGCGCGGTAATCGTGACCAAGTGGTGATTGCAACTAAGGTTGGCAACGATATGGGTGTTAGAGGCCAAGGGCTTTCTCGTAAACACATTCAACAAGCTGTGGAAGACTCGTTGCAGAGGTTACAAACCGATTACATCGATCTATATCAATCGCATATCGACGATGAAAACACTCCACTTGAAGAAACCCTTGAAACCTACGCAGAATTGATTCGTCAGGGAAAAGTACGTGCGATTGGTGCTTCAAACTATAGTGCAGAGCGTTTGGCACAGGCATTAGAAATTAGCCGTCAGCATGGCTATCCTCGCTACGAAAGCCTTCAGCCCCGTTATAACTTATATGATCGAGATGATTATGAACAGGATTTACAACAAATTTGCCAAGAACAGGAAATTGGCGTGATTAACTATTCCTCTCTGTGCAGTGGTTTTCTCTCTGGTAAATATCGCTCAGAAAAAGATTTGTCTATTAGTCTCCGTGGTAATTCTGTAAAAAGATATTTAAACCCTCGTGGCTTGCGAATTCTAGAGGCAATTGATCGGGTGGCAACGATTTATAATTCTACTCCCACCCAAGTTTCTCTGGCGTGGCTCATTGCTAATCCCAGCATTACTGCTCCTATTGTTAGTGCAACAAAGGTTGAGCAACTCAAGGATATCATCAAAGCTGTCAATATAAAGCTTGACCAAAATGCTATTGACCTTCTTAATCAAGCCAGTTCCTCAAACGCCTAATACGGTTACCCGAAAGTCAACAATCAACAGTTATTCTCCCGACCAAGAGCTTTCTTCTTTGAAAAAGGGCGTGTCGCATTTAGTAGATTGTTTGGTGCAGTTCTGCGTGGATATTAGTCATAAGAGCGATCGCTGGGCAAGTCCTTCAAAAAGAAAAAAATTATACGAAAACTTTCCGTACAATAAATAGTTATGTATGTCGTTTGATTTTATCCAATGACGTGGTTTGAAACATTGACCGGTTTTCCTGAAGAGTCCCCACAACAGGTTTGGCAGAATATCACTGTTGACGGTAAGGTATTGAAATCTCATGTGAATGGGAAAGTAATGGTTTGCGGTCAGTTGGAAACACCGTCTTTAGCCGAACTCAGAGAACGTGTCTATGCGAGTGGATATCAGGTTGGAAAAATATCAGTACGCGAAATAGTTGCCAACGTCCAGCATTTGCACATAAATGAATCGAATGCTGATGCACTTTTTCAAGTAGCTTCCCAGTTTAATCTGCTTGAAATGGTATCTCCAAATGTAACGCCTGAGCGTGGCGTGGGGATTTATGGGAATGATCCTACCCAGGGGCCAGCCTGTGCGATCGCGGCTGGTGCAGGAACAATTTATCGAAACTACTTTTCAAGCGTAAATGGGCAAACCGGACAATCAACAACAAACCAAATCGATTGTCTTGCAGATATAGGAGTAGCATTGGGAAATTCCAAAAGCCGTCTTTGGGAAATGAGAAACGGCTATGCTTTGGCATCACATAGCGGTTTGGTCGAGATTTCAAATCGACTTCGAGCAGCAAGCGAGACTGAACTTGATGGATTGCGAGAGTTGTTACGAATCGGCATTCAATGGAGTACGCAAGTAACGCTCAATGATTGCAAGCATACGGTCTCACAAGCCTATTGCTCTGCCTTGCCAGTTAACTACTCTCGTCATTCCTCAAATCTTTGGACGGAATTTGCACGCCTCGTTTTAGAGGCATCCTATGAGGCAACTATTTGCACTGCAATATTGAATTCAATCAGAAATGGAAACAACAGATTGTTTCTTACGCTTCTCGGTGGTGGAGCATTTGGCAACGAAACCGATTGGATTATTGGAGGAATCCAACGTGCCTTGAACCTTTACAAGTATGCTGATCTTGATATAGCGATCGTAAGCTATGGCTCGTCCAAGCAATATGTCCAACAACTTGTAAACCAATACTAATATCAGTAACACATAGCTGGCAACTGTAATATAACAAGTCAGTCTAAGCGATGGGAACCTGGCTCAAATAAGTAGAATATTTATACAACGGGAGCTTCTGGTTAAAATAGCGACAATATCAGCAGCTACCTACTAAAACAGCTAATTTAGAGTTTGAGCTAGATGATTCGCATTTTTCATGCAATTTCTGCAATTTCGCCCACCAATACGCCACTCATAACTCCAATAGCCCATATCAGCAAGGCTTTCGGCAATTGCGGATATCGTCAATGGATGCGGTATTACTTGGGATTGCCTTGAAACTGTAGGCTCCTTACCTTGTGCCAACCCTAGGCAAAGTGCTTCGACATGACTACACAAGCTAGATAAAAAGGGTATAACATAAGACCAGCCCTTTCAAAGTAAGTAGAAATTATCGAAAGTGAATTCCTCTCTAAACCTCTTTTCTATATCTTCTCTGTTTTAGAAAATCTGATGTCTGCTCTCAGACTTTCTGCTGTGCCTCTTCGGTTAAATAAATAACTTATAAGCCACTTTCCGCCCAGAGAATGCTCCGATAAAAAGAGATTTTACGAGTCACGTTGAAAGGGTTAGTTTTATCATTTGTTCCTATTTAATACTTGTGCTGGAGATTTGCCGATGAAAACTATATCTAGTCTCGATGCAGTAACTAAACATTTAGAGCAGCATGAAAACTTTAAACGGATTAAAAAATTAATATACTCAGCTTGTAAAAATATTTGGGAGAATGATGAAGAGACGCTAGATAGGTTTAAATTACAAGAATTAGTTCAAGAATTATTTAGATTGAATCCTACTACTAACAACTTAAATTATAGTTTATCTGAAGTTGTAAGAACTCTTAATAAACAAGCTGAATACGCCATAATCGCCAATGTTATTTTTCATCAAATGCAGAAGCTATATATAACGCTTGAAGAACCAACAGGAATATTATTAAATCAACCTCATCCAGAAGAATCAACAGGAATATTATTACATCAACCCCGGAAAGAGGAACAAATATTTTATAATTCTGGACTAACATCATTAAATTCTATAGATAAATCTCCAAACAGTCAAATCAAATATCAATATAATCAGTTTGATTTACGGCAAAATATTATGAAGTATACTAACCCACTTAGGGCTAAAATAGTTCTATTTTCTGCACTTGACAAAAAATTTACTTTCAATGAAGAAGACTGGTTGAAACTGAAGACTCAAAAACTTGATGATTTATTGTTGAGATTATTTAATATCTGTCCAACTCTTAGAGAGCTTGAATCTAAATTAAATAGTGCTGTTATATCTCTAGGTAAACCGGATGAGAATATTCAAGCAGCTAGTGCAATTATCCAATCTATGCGAGCTTTATATGGCGATATATCACCCAGCGCCAATGGATATAAACCGTTCAACAACGCTCCATCTCCAGAAACGAAAACACCAGTTAATCCTTATCAGAAAACTGGACTCAATGATGATGGTAATACCTGTCAATTTATAGCACCCCCTACCAAAGAATAATGGTAGTTTTTGATTATTGTTAATCCGAACAAAATTTAAATATTTGTGTTAATTGATAGGAAAGAATATGGATGCCAATGAACTTCTAAAGCGCTATGAGAATGGAGAAACAAAATTTATTGAGGCCAACTTAAATGGAATAAATTTGTTTGGTGCAGACTTAATTGGCATAGCTTTGAATAAAGCAGATTTGGGTAATGCTATCCTAATTTTTAGCTATCTAAGTCGGGGAATTCTGAATCACGCAAATCTAGTTTGTACAAAGCTAAGTGGTGCGAACCTAAATCAGGCAAGTTTAATCAGCGCCAACTTGCATGATGCTAATTTACATGGTGCAACTTTGCAGGGTGCAGATTTGCGTAATGCAAATTTAACTTTGGCATATATGCTAGATACTAACTTGATGAATGCCGATTTACGTGGCGCAGATTTGAGTGGTGCAAATTTAACTGGTGCGTGCCTGCGTGGGGCTAACCTGCGAGAAGAAAAGAGAATGTACTCTGCAAGTCTACGGGGTGCTAATCTTCATAAGGCTGATCTGCGGGGCGCTGATTTAACTGGTGTAGACTTATCTAAAGTTGATTTGAGTGGTGCTAACTTGAGTGAGGCAACGCTACGTTATGCCGATTTGAGTGATGCTAACTTGAGTGAAGCGATTTTGCATAATGCATCTCTGGCAGATACTAACATCGGGGGTGCTAATTTGAAAGGTGCTAACCTGATGAATGCTAGATTAGAACGTTCAAACCTCATTGATGCCGAACTTACAGGTGTTAATTTGTATGGTGCAATTATGGCAGATGCTAAACTGACTAGATGTCAGATGAGTGGAGTAAACTTGAGTTTTGCAAGGCTAAATAGAGTTGATTTAAGTCGGGCTAACCTGCGTCAGGCTAACCTCACGGAAACAGACTTGGTTGATGCCTATCTTGCTAGGACAGACTTGACTGGTGCTAATTTAAGTAAGGCAAATTTGATCAGAGCAGAAATGAGTAGTACAAATCTGACGGGTGCAAATTTGCGTGGTGCAGTTATGCCTGATGGGACAATTAATGACTAAAAATATACATGGTCAATACCCACTATTTTGTCTCGAACAAGCCTGCCTAAGTTAGGATTTACACATAAAGATTCTCTGGCAAAATTGGCTGCAAAGTTTACTATTTAACGCTGCCAATCATATATTAATCGTCCATGACGATCACGCACAAGTTCCCATTCTCCATAACGATGTGGTTGTCCATGATAATTTACAGAGCGATAGCGTCGTCTATAATAATGTCGTCTATTCCTCTGGCGTTGATAATAATATTTTCCAGTCCGTTGCCGTCTATGATAACGTCGTCGATTCCGTCGGTGAGCTAACAAAAGCTCTTCACTTCGCTCTCCAACTAATTTTGTCTGTGCGTCAAGAGCCTGTTCATTGAGAACATTATTGAGAGTGTTATCCTTGGCTTCAGCCAAACCAGGTGGATAAATAAAGGCTAATAGCAAGAACACAATTGAGGATAGCTTTTTGAAACGGTTCACGTCTTTGCTTTTCCTAAACTATTGGTAATGATTTTATTTAATACTTAAATTGAGTAACCATATAGTTCACAATTCACAAACTTGAAGAGAGCAAAAGTAATGAAAGTACTTGTATTAAATATGAAGATAGTTAACTACAACAGGCAACCAGATGATGCACATCTGTTATGGGGCAAATTGACACAAAAGCATTCAATTTGACAACTTTGTTAGGTTAGATTTTGTTGAAATAGCAATTATGAATTATGAATTATGAATTGAGGTAAAGCTATCTATTTCGATAAGGGATAAAAATGATAGGGGCTGACTCATATTAGCAGCAAAGCCTAAAATTCCTGGGTCTCGATGTTCGTAAAGTAACTCACCTTGGCTATCAAACAGAAAAGTTCCACCACGCTGAGTTAAGTAGGCAGAATTAGGTACATAAGTATGCCAATTGCTCAGAACTTCCACCATATTCCGTAGCCGTAGAGTAGCTAATTCAAAGGGACGTTGAAACCCAATTCCACCAGCTAATTGGAAAAACGAGCCTTTAAAGGCAGGTAGAGGAGTACCTTGAATAATTTCATCATCTTCAATGAGTTGAGGGGCTTGACGATCGCCCCTATATCCCCGAAAAACTTCTCTTAGCGTTCCAGGACTTCCAAACCCTGCACACATGAACAGTAAATTTAGCCAAGCTTTCTGAGTAGGGGAAATTCCAGGGATAGGGAGATCCAGACCTGAATAAAGTTTGAGTTGTTGATGTAGTTCTGCATTAGGTTCAACAAATAAATTTTCGGCTGGAAATCCTGTATATTCACAGAATTTTGTTCCAGAGGCGCGATCGCCAATTCCGACTGCACGAATGGCGAGTTTTTCAGGAGGCAGTTTTTTAGCTTCGCGCTGTAACCACCACGCATATTCAAGACTATCAAAATCCCCAAGTTGTGGCCAGACTAAAATAAGGATATGTGAGGCAGTTCCGCAATTTTCTAGTAGAGGTCGGGTTATGCCATCACTAACACGCTGAAGTTTGGTCTGATTAAGGATAGCGTAGGGATTCATTACAAAGTATTAACTGCTATTTAGCTATTCAATTTTAGTCGATTTTAACTCAATACGGTTCAGATAAGACCAAAACACTTGTAGAGACGGCGATTTATCGCGTCTCAAAAACCCAAAATTTCGGAATTGGGTTTGGGAAAAAGGTTAAGGGTTTTTTCCCCTTTTCCCTAAAACCCGACAAGTATTGCCGTTACGCCCGTTGGCATCGCACCGCCAAAGTGGGCAACTGGTTTCAGTGTGCCTAATGTTTCATCTGTCGGTAACTTCTGCAATTAGACTTTCCATAGCATTTTTATATGCGGCGTTGCTGAATGAAGAGATGAATTGGCTTATATAGGTACAGTTTTATACTTTAGATAATGAAGTAATAATTTAACTGAATATCTCAGCATTCCTTCAGACTTAGAATAGCACAAGGTTTTGCGGTGAAGGTGTGCAAGATAATGACGTAATCGGGTATTTTCATTTTCCACCCTTGTCATATATGTTCTACTAACAATTTGGTCTCCATCAGGGATAAAACTTGGATAAACCTTCCAGCCATCGGTTACATAAAAATAGCTTTCCCACTGTCGAACGATTTCCCATAATGGTTCAAAGGTTTTAGTACTGGTTGTCGTCCTAACACCCATGCTAAAATACCTTGAGTAAAGTGATTTACTGCCGTCCATAGCCAGATTTTGTTTTTTTTTGAACCGATAAATGTTTCTAATTCGTCTAGTTCTCCAACTTCTGGAACTACATCTTCTTTTGGGACATCTGGCAGTTTTTTTCCCAATTGTTTAACCCAATAAATAATAGTAGTATGATGTACACCTTTAACTCGTTCAATGGCACGAAAACCCATGCCGTTAACGTACATTTTTAAACTTTCTTGTCTCACCTCCTCAGAATATCCCTTCGGCGGATCATAAACCTCAATAAATTGGCGACCGCATTTAGTACAAATGTGATGAAAGTTTACCTCCTCTCTTTCCGTTCTTGCGAATTTCCGTAGACTCACAGTATGGACATTGCACAGTAGATGACCTCAATTCATCTCTCTATTATGCAACGCCCGCTTGTTAAGTGGTGTGGCGTTGAAGTATGGCAAAGACAGGCGGGATACGCAAGAGTGATGCCTGCGGTGGTCACTGAGCTTGCCGAAGTGCGGGCTACGCCACGCATTCGTAAAGCCACCATTACCCGGTTACAATCGACCGCAGACTCAAAAGCAGCTTCTAAACAGACGGCGTAACTGGCAAAAGTTAAGCATCATTTACAGGGAATGATGCCCATTGCGATCATGCGATCGCACCTTAGTAGTTAGGTACTTCGCTTTGGTTCCAATACGGTTCGGTTAAGGCTCAAACTCTTTGTTAAAGTCAATTTTTTACGTAGACGCATTAGCAAAGCGGTAGCGACGTTCGCGCAGCGTCTCGCAGAGAAGGAGCGTCAGCGGCTTGCCGCAGGCTACCACAGAGACGCAGAGCAAACAGAGAAAAGAAAAAAATGCTTAACTGAACTGTATTGGCTTTGGTTCTGGGAAGCAGGTGCATTTTGTAGTGGCTAACTCCAGCTTCAATTTAGCAGGCAATTAAAATAGTAATTTTACTGGGGTTTTTAAAGTTTTACGTAAGTTAGTATACAGCATGATTAGCGAGTAAATGCTGACATCTTTTCATTGTCTTAGACGGGATGAACACCGATGACATCTGAGAGCGATCGCCAAAAAGAACTTGAACACCGGGAACGTTTATTACGGGAACGAGAAGTTGAATTGCGACTCCGGGAAATGGAAACCAACCTCCATGTTAACGATGCGGCTTTTCATCAAACTGTGAAGCATCAGCCAGAAAATTCCCAGAAACCTTGGATGAAAAAAGTGATTCTGGGTGGAAAGCTTTTTGCTCTTGGTGTAGTAGCACTAGTTGCAGTAAGAATAGCCTCAGTGTTAGCTGGATTTATTATTGTTGGTGCGCTGGGATGGATGTCTTACAAATTATTTTTGGAATCTAAAAAAACCAGTCTTTAATAAAGGTATAACTTTTATGACAAATCAGGTAGCAACTGACAGATTTATCCAAGATTTAGAGCGGGTTGCTCAAGTGCGATCGGAAATGTCTGTATGTTTGAGTAAACTGGCTGAAACAATTAATCAAGCTGAGTTGGCTGGAGATTCTTCATCAGGAAAACTCAGTTTAGAGCGAGATATTGAAGATATTACAGTAGCTAGTAAAAATCTCCGCCAAGGTGTATTTCGCCTTTTAGTATTGGGCGATATGAAACGCGGAAAAAGTACGTTTCTCAATGCTTTAATTGGGGAAAACTTATTACCTAGTGATGTTAACCCTTGTACCGCAGTGTTAACAGTTTTACGCTATGGGCCAGAAAAGAAAGTTACCATTCATTTTAATGATGGTAAAAGTCCGCAACAGCTAGATTTTCAGAACTTTAAATATAAATATACCATTGACCCGGCTGAAGCTAAAAAACTAGAGCAGGAGAAAAAACAAGCTTTTCCTGATGTAGATTATGCAGTAGTTGAGTATCCATTAACGCTACTAGAAAAGGGCATTGAAATTGTCGATAGTCCAGGATTGAATGATACAGAGGCGCGAAATGAATTATCTTTGGGTTATGTAAATAATTGCCATGCAATTTTGTTTGTGATGAGAGCTTCTCAACCTTGTACCTTGGGTGAGCGTCGCTACTTAGAAAATTATATCAAAGGTAGAGGATTGACAGTTTTCTTCTTAGTTAACGCTTGGGATCAGGTGCGGGAATCATTGATCGATCCTGATGATGTCGAAGAATTACAAGCATCTGAGAATAGATTGCGGCAAGTATTTAACGCGAATTTAGCAGAATATTGTACTGTAGAAGGTCAGAATATTTATGACGAACGCGTGTTTGAGCTTTCGTCGATTCAAGCACTCAGACGACGGTTGAAGAACCCTCAAGCTGATTTAGATGGGACTGGTTTTCCGAAGTTTATGGATTCGCTTAATACTTTTCTTACCAGAGAACGTGCGATCGCAGAACTTCGTCAAGTCAGAACCTTAGCTAGACAAGCTTGCAATCATACCCGCGAAGCAGTTGCAAGACGCTTACCATTACTTGACCAAGATGTAAATGAATTAAAAAAACGGATTGATTCAGTAGAACCTGAGTTTAACAAACTCACAGGTATTCGAGATGAATTCCAAAAAGAAATTATCAATACCAGAGACACTCAATCAAGAACGATTTCTGAATCTTTCCGCAGTTACGTTTTAAACTTAGGTAATACCTTTGAAAACGACTTCTTGCGCTATCAACCAGAATTAAATTTGTTTGATTTTCTCAGCAGTGGGAAACGAGAAGCATTTAACTCCGCACTTCAAAAAGCCTTTGAGCAATATATTACCGACAAATCTGCGGCTTGGACATTAACTGCTGAAAAAGATATTAACGCAGCTTTTAAAGAACTTTCTCGCAGTGCTTCACAATATGGCGCATCTTACAATCAAATCATAGACCAAATTACAGAAAAGCTCACAGGAAAAGACGTAAAGGTACATACCACTACTACTGCTGAAGAAGATAACTCTCCCGGTTGGGCAAAATGGGCAATGGGATTGTTATCACTGTCTAAAGGAAATCTTGCTGGTTTCGCACTAGCCGGGGCTGGATTTGATTGGAAAAATATCTTGTTAAACTACTTCACTGTAATTGGTATTGGCGGGATAATTACAGCAGTGACAGGTGTTTTACTTGGGCCAATCGGGTTTGCATTGCTAGGTTTGGGAGTAGGATTTTTACAAGCAGATCAAGCGCGTAGAGAGTTAGTTAAAACGGCGAAGAAAGAGTTAGTTAAACATCTACCTCAAGTAGCACATGAGCAATCTCAGGTTGTATACAGTGCTGTGAAAGAGTGTTTTGACTCTTACGAAAGAGAAGTGAGTAAGCGAATTAACGATGATATTGCATCTCGCAAATCTGAATTAGATAATTTAGTCAAACAGAAACAAACCCGCGAAATCAATCGTGAGGGTGAGTTCAATCGCTTAAAAAACTTACAAGAAGATGTAATAGCCCAGTTGCAAAAAATCGAGGCAGCGTATAGCAATTTATTAGCTTACTATAGTTGATAAATCTCATTACTCTCGTTCCCAGCTAGAAGCTGGGAATACCTACTGGGAGGCTCCGCTTTCCATAACTATAAGAATGTGAGGTAATTGCATTACCAGGCGGAGACTGGGAAAGAGGAACTATGCAACAAAAGTATGAAGGTTATAAAGATTTAGCAGATTCTCTCAAATCTGCTTCTGCATTACTGAATTTAGAATGTAAATTGCAACTGCATCAAGATATAATTACCATTTGCAATCATCTCGTTAATCCTAGCTTCCGCATTGCGGTATTTGGCCCCTTTAATCATGGCAAGTCTACCTTACTGAATGCCATGCTAGGGAATCGCACCTTACCAATTGATTTAATCCCTACTACAGGCGCATCGATTTCTGTCAAGTATGGCTCTGATGTGCGAACTCGCATCATGTTGGTAGATGGCACAGAAATCTATCGCAGTGGTACAGAAATTTTACAGCAATTTGCAATTCTTGATGGCAATAGACAGATGCGAAAAGATGTCGCATCTGTGGAAGTTTTTTGCCCGCATCCCTTCTTGGAAACGGGAGTAGAATTTCTTGATTTACCGGGGACTAATGATAGAGACGAACAAGATAATTTAGTCAGAGAACAACTTTTAGGTGCAGATTTAGTTATTCAATTATTAGATGCACGTAAGTTAATGACTTTAGGTGAACGAGAAAATTTGCGAGATTGGCTATTAGATCGCGGTATAAAAACAGTTATATTTGTTGCTAATTTTCTGAACTTACTCGAACCCGACGAGCAAAAACAAGTCCAAAATCGCTTGCTATTTGTTGCAGAAAGCTTTCGAGCCGAATTACCTCCAGGTTTTAGTAATTTATATCGCGTCGATGCTTTACCTGCTTTAAGAGCGAGATTAAAAGGCGATGTTGCTGCTGCCAATAGTAGCGGGTTAGCAGCTTTTGAAACAGCTTTGCAAAATATTGTGGGGATTTTGCAACCAGATCGTGGTAGTGTGCGTTTGCCAAGAGTGGAAGCGATCGCTTCTCAAATACAACTATCATTAAAAGCTAAGATTGACCCGATTGCTATTGAAATAAAATCTTTTGATGATAAACAAAATAGTAAAATTGAAATTAAGCAAAAAGCAGCTAACTTAATTTATAAAGGTTTCACTACCAGCATCGGAGAATTACGCGATTGGCTAGAATTAACCAAGCTACTTACAAAATATCAAGCTGATGCGGCAGTTGCATTGGCAGAAAACAAATTTAAAGATTGGCAAACAAATATTTTTAAAAAAGACCTGAATCAATTACAATTATCTGCTGTGAAATGGCTTTATCAAGCTTACGAATTTTTCCAAGAAGAACGACCGCAAGATTTATTAATTCCCTTTCCTAGCGAACCACAAGTAATACTACCCCCAAAGCCAAATAATAATGATGATTTGAGTGAACCTGGTTCTATTGCTGTTGGTGGTGGTATTGGTTGGTTGTTAGGCGGCCCAGTTGGCGCTGCTGTCGTTGGAAGTATTTCTTATTTATTAAACAAGAATATCCAAAAACAAGATGATCAATTAGCAAAGGAATCTTATCATCAGGAAGTTGCTAAACTTTGTATAACTGCAATTGAAGATTATTTTTCTAGTTTTAGCAGCCAAGGTTTATCCATTTTGGCTGAATATGAACGGCAAGCGGAAAAAGTAATTTGCTTTCAATTCAGCCAAGAACCAGGAGAAATTACTAATAAACGTGAAATTTTGCAGCAATTACAAAATGGTTTTAATCGATTGCTACGAGAGTTAGAAAAAGTCAAACTACTCTCAAATCATCAACCTTATAAAGAAATACTAAAATACACAAATACGAATAGAAAATATTCACCACAGCCAGAAAGAGTTAAACTTTCCCCTGAAAAAGATCCTGTTGTTAAGCAACAACAGGAAAAGACAGCTAAAAATAGTGGCACAAGGGTAGAATTTGTTTCTCCACTACCACCGCCAAAAGCTTCTCCGCCTCCGCGTCCAGAAGAAGTGGAGGCGAAATTTCGTGATTGGGAACTCAATGAGGAAATAGCGCGAATGAAAGCAGAGATGCGATCGCCTGGTTTCCAAACTAGCAAACAGCAAAATACAACTCAAAGCAATAAAGCACCCAGCCAACCAAAAGCCCAAACGGAAAAAGATAAGATTGCTCGCGCCTACGGCATTTTAGGATTGCAAACAAATGCTTCTCAGGCTGAGGTAAAACAGGCTTATCGAACCTTAGTAAAAAAATGGCATCCAGATTTGTTTGTGAATCAGCCGCAACTGCTCAAACAAGCACAAGAAAAAATGCACTTAGTTAATGATGCTTACACAATTTTGAGTGATAAATAAACAACAAGATCCCCGACTTCTCAAAGAAGTCGGGGATCTTTAGATTTCATCCTAATTTCATTTCTGGCTGCCAAGCTAATAAGTAAATATAGAATTAGGAAACTATGAGGTGAGACTTATGCAACTGCTATCTTTGAGGAATGGCTTTTTGGCGTTAACCTTGACTGCGATCGCATCAGCCAGTGCGTTAATGACAGGTTGTACTAGTACTGCTTCCCAGAACCAAAGCCAAGCAACAAAAGAAACCGCCACCAATGCTAACGACAAGCAGATGATGAACCAGGGTGGTGGCATGATGAATCACAGCATGGGAATGGATTTAGGCCCAGCCGATGCTAATTTTGATTTACGATTTATCGATGCTATGATACCCCATCATCGAGGGGCGGTAGAAATGGCTAAAGAAGCGCAGGTGAAATCAAAACGTCCTGAAATCAAAAAGCTAGCAGACAATATTATCAAATCGCAAAACCAAGAAATCACTCAGATGAAGCAGTGGCGACAAGCTTGGTATCCCAAGGTGGGAGATAAACCAATGGCTTACAATAGTCAAATGGGCCACATGATGGAAATGTCATCTGATCAAATGAAAACTATGATGATGAGTCAAGATTTAGGTGCAGCTGATACTGAGTTTGATTTGCGCTTTATCAATGCGATGATTCCTCACCATGAAGGGGCTGTAACAATGGCACAAGATGCCTTAAGTAAGTCTAAGCGCCCTGAAATCAAGAAATTAGCCCAAGAAATTGTTAAAGCCCAAGAGATAGAGATTAAACAAATGCAACAGTGGCGAAAAGCTTGGTACAACAAGTAATTCGGGATAGATATTTGGTTATTTCAGGAGCGATGTCTACGACGGGCTACGCCTACGCAGCAGAATTTCATCCTAATTTCATTTCTCAATGGAAGACTGGGTAGTGAGACTGAACCACTGCATTTTCTCTGCCTCTGTATCCAAAGACTTTTGATAGCGATGCCTAAATCCTATTCCCAACCACTTACAATTGTTCGCTGTGTTTTTGGGACACTTTTCAACCTTTTGTTACTTGCTAGTCCCGCAGTTGTTTTAGCTCACGCTGGACACGGAAATGAATTTCAAGGAGGAAGTGAAACAACTGGTGCTAATAGCTCTATTCAAGTTGATGCCCAAACAGCCAAACGGCTAGGAATTAAAGTTGAACCTGTCAAACGCCAGCAGTTAGCTGTTGGTATTAAAACTACTGGACAGATTGAAACTCTACCCAGCCAAAAAGTGGAAGTAAATACGCCAATTTCTCAAGCGAAAGTGGTTGAGTTATTGGTGGAACCTGGTGTTATGGTGAAAAAAGGTCAACCAGTTGCCGTTATATCCAGCCCTGAACTGGTGGAACTGCGGGTGAACTCCCAGGAAAAACTTGCCCAAGGTCAGGCTGATTTACAGCAAGCGCAGGCTGATTTAAGACTAGCTCAACAAAACCGCGATCGCTATCAACAAATAGCCGTAGCTGAAATCGCTCAAGCACAGAGCCAAGTAGCTTTTGCTCAAGAAAAGTTTAACCAAGATCGACGGTTAGCTAATGCTGGCGCTTTACCACGCCGTAACGCTCTTGAATCCGAAACTCAGTTAGCTCAAGCCAAAGCTGACCTTGCTAAAGCTGCCAGTCGTCGGGACGTTATCGAGGCAGAAAATCAGCTAAAACCGCTGATTCCGCCGTTCAGGTAGCAAAGTCTCGTATCCAACTAAGTAATAGTATTTATCAAACTCGGCTTTCTCAATTGGGAACCAGCGCTAATGCTCAAGGACTTGTTACCGTAACATCTCCAATTTCCGGCAAAGTTGCCGATCGGGAAGTTACCCTTGGTCAATCATTTGAAGATGCGGGTGGGAAGTTGATGACAATTATCAATGACAGTCGCGTTTTTGCCACCGCGAATATTTATGAAAAAGATTTGAATCAGGTAAAAAGTGGTCAACAGGTAAGAGTCAAAGTTGCTTCCATACCTAACCGTACCTTCATCGGCCGAATTACCCGAATTGGTTCTGTTGTGGAAGGGGAAACGCGAGTCGTACCAGTGCAAGCTGAACTAGAGAATTCTGGTGGAGTGCTAAAACCAGGAATGTTTGCAGAATTAGAAGTTGTTACAAACCAAACATCATCAGGCATATTAGCAATTAAGAGCGCGGCTGTAGTTGAAGCGAATGGTAAAAAACAGGTTTATGTACAAAATGGCAATGCCTATCAGCCTGTTGAAGTTACTTTAGGTCGACCCTCTGGGGATATGGTTGAAGTCAAAACTGGCTTATTCGAGGAGGATTTGATCGTGACAGTGCGATCGCCTCAGCTTTATGCTCAATCTTTGCGTGGTGATACTAAAGCAAAAGTAGACGAACACCCGGAAACTCTTCGACAGACTACAAGAGAGCCAGCACCACTGTGGCTTTTGGGAGCAGGGGGAGCAACATTAGCCACAGTAGCTTTTATGGGAGGTGCTTTTTGGTCTAGTCGTCGCACCAATCAACTTCAACTAGCCAGTTCTGTGCAAATAGATGCATCGCCAGAATGAGTTGATAATCACCATGCGGCAAATGAAGATTCAGAAATTAAGATTCAAAAATAGTAATGCTGAGTGCGATTATTAAATGGGCGATCGCTCGTCGTTGGTTAGTTATCCTGGGTACAATTGTCATAACGCTTTGGATATTTCGGACAATTATCCAAATGCCGTTGGATGTTTTCCCTAGCTTTGCACCACCCCAAGTTGAAATTCAAACTGAAGCACCAGGATTAGCGCCAGAAGAAGTTGAATCTCTGGTAACTTTACCAATTGAAAGTGCGATTAACGGTACTCCAGGAATTACAGCAGTACGTTCTTCTAGTGCGTCGGGAGTTTCCGTTGTTAAAGTAATTTTTAACTGGGGAAGCGATATTTATCAAGCTCACCAATTGGTAACAGAGCGATTGCAACAGAGTTCTAGTAAGCTTCCTGAAGGAGTGGAAACGCCATAAATTTCTATTGACTTGTATAAACTAGTAATATTTTTAAGTTTTTTTATTGAAAAAATTGGTGTCAAGCAAGAGTCAGAATTTAGTATGAATTTTGTGCAACTGTCCCATAGCGCAATATTAGTGAGTGCGTGAATATTTGAATAGATGGTTTTAAAGCTCCGACCACATCTATCGTTTGGTGGTGCAGCCATTAAGTTGCAGTTCTGAATCTTCCACGAGAGTGATTATAAATTTTTAATTATATCTAAATATCTGAAATCTTTTTTTAAGAAAATATTATTCTAAAAGTTACAAACAAAACCATGACTAAAGTCACAGTGCAAGCATACACAAGATAAAAAAATAGTTGTTAAATTAGTAGTGATTTGCAATAAATGCTCAGTTAAAAGATTCGATCTTTATCGGAGCTTGTGACTGAAATTCCTTACTCTTTCAGCAACGTCATTTTTTTATGTGTAGATTAATTGGCTACCTTGGTAACGCCATCCCATTAGATGAGTTGCTGTATAAACAGGAGCATTCGCTTTATAAACAGAGTTACAGTCCTTTAGAATTAAAATCAGGAGTAGTTTGTGCAGACGGAGTGGGTGTAGGTTGGTACGATGAAGTGGGTAAACCCTTCATTTACCGAAATACGATTCCGATGTGGAACGATCCAAATCTGGAAGAATTGAGCAACTATGTACAATCTACTTGTACTGTAGGCTATGCCCGATTAGCTGGGATAGGTGAATCACTAGATATTAGCAATTGTCAGCCATTTCGCAGCGATCAACTATTGTTTGTGCATAATGGCGAGATATCAAACTTTCAACAGACTCTCTATAGACCAATACGTGAGAGCCTCTCTGATTCTACATACCGCCTGATTAAAGGTACGACTGACTCGGAACACATCTTCGCTCTACTAGTCCAAATGTGGCAGTCGTCTCCTGACAGCACTTTGTTCTGGGCATTAGGTGCTACGCTTGAGAAATTGACTGAGTTGGCATCAGAATACAACACCAGCTTTAGTGCCAATTTAATTGTCAGTGATGGTGAAGCAATTGCAGCAATTCGCTATGCTTATCGCACACAAGCGCCTACTCTTTATTGGTCTTATGATCCGCTGAAGCATCCAAATCAAGTTATTGTTGCCTCTGAGCCTTTATCTAACAACCAAAATTGGACTGCTTTTGATGAACAAAGTATGCTATTTTTTCAAGCTCAGTCATTAGAGCCAAGAATTAGCCTGTTGAAGAAATTTTCTGCCATTGGAGTATAAAGTTTACTTACCTCGTGATTTTTATCATGGGTAAGATGACTGAATTTATACTGGAAAGAAAAAGACTCAACTAATTTTTTTAATTTAAGATTCGCCTCTTCTGACACCAGAAGAGGCGAAGTATTTTATCGGGGATATCGATAATATCTGATGATTAACCACTTATAGTGGTGCGTTCAACCAAAGGAGGTGCGCTTGAACCATTTCCTTCGGTCTGTTCAGGTGTCGGTGTACCATGCAGTCTTGGATCGGCGGGTGATAGTTGCGGTTCTGTTCCCAAGGGTTGGGGATTAGCAACATACTCGAATTCACCTTTGCCATCCATTGAAGGCCCTTTTGCCCAGCGACCTTCAGCGCTATCTGTACCCTCTGAATGATTCCAGAATTGATAGGAAACCTCGCGTTTTTCCAATTCTAGAGGGAAGGAACTGGGGACTGGAGTGGTTTCAATTCCAGAACTTTCTATATCTTCAATAGCTGCTAGCCATTGGTTTTGATGCATCGTGTCACGAGCGATTAAGAAACTCAGAGTATCTTTTACCCCAGGATCGTCGCTCATCTCGTACAGCCTCACAGCTTGTAAGCGTCCCTGGCTTTCGGCGTGCAGATTAGATCGAAAATCTGCTAAGAGATTACCACTGGAGGCAATAAAACGACCATTCCAAGGAAAGCCAACGCTGTCGGCTGGTTGAGCGCCTAAACCAGTGACAATAGTATGTTGGGGGTTCATAGCCGCCGCAATCACATCTGTAATTACATCCCGTGGGTTAGTACCGCCCATAACCGCACCCACAACAGGGTCTTGTGCAGCTTGTTCTTGTAATTTGAGCGGCGCTTTATCCAGCAAATGACCAATCAAGGTGGAAAGAATCTCGATATGCCCAATTTCTTCAGTACCAGTATCTAGCAACATATCTCGATACTTCGCAGGTCCGCGACTATTCCAGCCCTGAAATAGGTACTGCATCATCACAGTCATTTCGCCAAAAACACCACCTATAAGTTCCTGAACTTTCTTGGCATATATTGGATCTGGTCGTTGTGGTCGTGTGTAATACTGTAGCCTCTTGGTATGATAAAACATTTAGATTCCTCATTAATTACAAACAATGTTGAAACAAAATAAAGCTAGCTACAAACTTTTATTTTATTTTTGTCTAGCCTCTTATTTATTAGTAAACTAATCAAATATTTTATTTCCATCAACCTATAGCTATAGAAATGTATTTAAATAATCATTCAAACTTAATTTTGTTTTATTCCTATCTATATATTAACAATTAAAGCTTTTTTCAAACATTAATGCTTAAATAGGTTCGTAATTAAAAGACATATATTTAGCCATTTGAACAAGGATAAACTAGTTAGCCATAGGTTTAAACCTATGGCTGACTTACTTATGGCATAGGATGGAAGAGAAGGTCAGGGAAAAAGTAATTAAAAATCGCCCAGGTAGAAAAGGCAACTGATATCGAAAGAACAGCAAGAACTGGTCCTAGAGAAAGATACCGAAGAAAATATGATTTTTCTTGTTCTTTGTTTTGGTTCTGCATACAATACTCCAAACATACTTTAATACTGCAACAATTTTTTGTTGCGTTTTTCGAGATATGGCCCTTTTTGCTTGAGTGTAATACACTCTGGCAAAGAAAAGAGCCTAGAAACCATGAGAATAGGAACTGCTAACTATAGCCTCATGATTTCCAATACATTTAGCCATAAGATTGCTCTATTTTAGACAATCATTTAGCTATATGTCATACTTTCTATGCAACCGAATAATTTCAACTTTTGGCTCTATCAAAAGGTAGGATTAAGCGTTGATATTAATGTTTAGCTATGTTCTATAACGTTACTTATTCTGTTTGAATTCTTGTGCTGCTAGTACCGTCAATAAAGCTGCTGCCCCCAACTGAAACAGGGGTAATTTACCCAATAAATCAGAAATGCTGGGTATGACTAGGTTTTTATAATCTCCATCAATTCTGTTGTGTTCTGGAACAGATTGGTAAAAATTATTGGGTGCATCTTCTGATTTTGGTTCATCACTATGTTGTAAATTAAAGCCAAGAAGTAATAACAATGAATCTACCAACGAAGGGGATATTTTTTGGGCTAAATCTAGTAATTTAGCTATGTCCCCAACCAAAAGGTCACGGATTGGGTGTTCAGCTGCATAAAGGATGGCATCGGACACAATTCTTGGGTCATAGTAAGGTGGTATTCCTGACGGTTTCACCCCTAACTTTGTTAAGCCATTATTCCAGAAGGGAGTGTTGATCACGGCTGGCTTAACACTTGTGACGCTAATAGGCCATTTTTCATGTATCAATTCGAGACGCATAGCCTCGAGAAAGCCCTCAACCCCATGTTTGGCTGAAGAGTAAGCACTTTGATATGGAAGCGATCGCCTACCTTCCATTGAAGATACATGGATCAGTGCGCCGCGCCCCTCACGTTTGAGATGGGGTAACGCCGCCATCGCACCATGTACTTGCCCCATCAAGTTGACATCAATAACATGCTTAAACTCTTCTGGTGTTGTCTTGTCAAATGTTGCAAAGATACCGATCGCGGCAACATGAACCCACGTATCAAGCCGTCCGTATATCTCCACGGTTTTATCTGCGATCGCCTTAACTTGCTCAAATACTTGCACATCAGCGACACAAAAAGTTGCCTCGCCGCCAAAGCCGCGAATTTCTTCCACTAAAGACTTGAGCTTCGACTCACTGCGAGCTGAGACTACCACTTTTGCCCCGCGTCTAGCAAACTCAAGAGCTGTAATCCGTCCGATACCGCTGGAGGCTCCAACGACCGAAACGACCTGCTGATTGATTGGCTTTAATTGCATAAGTGTTACTCCTTAAAAGGGATTGGGTACTGGAGGCTAGGGACTGGAGACTGGGATTTTAATTCCTCATTCAATGCCCAATGTTCTACTCATGTATGATGAGCGCTGTTAACTCGCATACTGTACCAGTGACGTAGCTACTGGCTATTTGACATTGCAATTACAAGAACAGTTAGCCGCTCTTTAGAATTGCGAGAGCAAATTGGTAAATTCTCCATTGATACTCAACGGAACCTGTGGGAAAGTTATTTTAAAATGCTCCGCAGACCATAAATAAAACTGAAGTATAAGGGATGAGAGGGGAAATTTTAGTAGTTCAAGTTTCAAAAATAATACCTTTTTTGCTGTTTTAGAGAAACCATTATAACTTTGTATAAAAAATCCTAAATAGACATATTTTTAGTCTTAATGAAGCTCCCCAAAAATATTTGAGGAGCTTAAGGAGCTTTTAGAGTGTAAAACAGTTAGTCACTAAACTAATTTAACTTTCATAATTCGTACAGTCGTCTACCTAAAGAAAGGGCATGGTATTAAATAATCTTGTATCCTAGAGTACAAATATTTGGAAAAGAGCAATATCTTATTCTCATGCTTTCAGCCAATCTACAATTAGTGGTAGTTTTTTTGTAAGTTGTGACGATTGCGGATGATATCTACACAGTTGTTCAAGGCTTAGAAAAATATGGCAGTGCTTTCACCTAAACCCAATCAGAGCTGTTGATAAACTAAAAGCACTACCATACATTTTACTGATGATCGTGTTATGTCTGAAATTTTTTAATGTCATCAAAAAACAAAAATCTTTGCTTCAGTAAATAGAATTAAAACCGAATAAGCCCGTAATAAGCACTTGCAGCAACTAGGATAATTGTTAACACTCCCAAACTTGTGCTAAGTATAAATTGCACAGAGGTTTTTTGATTGAGAGCTTCTTTACTTCCACCTTCAAGGGTCGTCCGTTCGGTATTCTTAGAATCGGTTATTTTGTCAGTATTCATGGCTCTTATCTTCTTTGATTATTTATTACAATTTTGCTTCTAATTTCAGAAACTACATCTAGCTTGAGGATTAACAAAAAAGGTAGAAATCAGTAGATGAAATTAAACGTTATTTTCATCCACATCATTACAAGTTGGCAGTTCAAGTATTTCTTTGAAGAACTACTTCTGCTAACTGCTGTTCAAACCAAAAACTTATGGCTGCGTTCAATACTTTCTCTTGAATTGCCTGAGCATTCTCTGAACGAAATTTATGTACAAATACTCGCTCAAGTTTTGATTTTAACAAAACACTAATGCACTCCACCGTTTTGAGTATGCGCGGAATCGTACACGCCCCAATATTCAATACCGCGATCGCGTAATATCGGCTCGACGCGATGAATTTCTTCTTCTGAGCCTTCTAGGATGAGCAAATAATAACTCTGCTGGAGGCGATCGCTATAAACCCTCGCTCTGTCTTCAGGTATGCCTAAATCACCTAGTGCCTTCAGTAAATTCTGATTTGCTGCGGCTCCCACAGCGACACCTGCAACGCTACTGACTAATGCTACACCCACGGAACCTGCTGCGAGTACGGCTCCTAAACCGGGAAGTGCCAAACTACTCAAACCAAGTAACGCGCTACCCCAAGTAGTCGCTGTCAGCGTGTCTCCTACCGCTCCGGTTGTATTGACATCTTGATTACCAATGCGATCGCTTATTTGCGCCTCACCTACGCGATCGCCTTGCTCTACATCTTTAGCAATGACAGAGACTTTCTCCATAGGAAAGTTTGCAGTTTTCAATTCATTAATTGCCTGCTCTATCTGTTGAGAATTAGCAAATACTCCTAATGCACGTATAGTGTCTTTAATTATCATATTTCCCTCTTTCACAATTGTATTAGTGCGTCCATCTATAACCCCAGCATTAGACTCTAATTCACGAGTAGGTTAAGTATTAAAACGCTACTAAGTTGTTTATTAAATTGATTTCCCCAAGGGGGGATAAATATAACTGAAGATTTAGCGAACCAAGTGGAGTACGTCACGTACTAAACTATAGCCAGCCAAATCCCAAAGTAGGTAAGAAACAAAGCCAATCATCGCTAAACGACCATTCCACAGTTCTTGTTGGGGATTCCACCCAAGAATCCAAGCATTACGATCGACACCGTTATAGGCTTTAGCTTCAGTAGATAATTCAACCACTTTGTTAGTTTCAGTTGCCATTGCAAATATTCCTTAATAACTCTACTACACCCACATCTTAGTTACTATTACGGTTGTAATTCTCTGTCTATTGGGGAATCTAAAAGTGTCACAGGAAGTATCTGTAAGCATCATCTAGATTTTTGATAGCATCGACTAAAAAGCGTCAGGAGCTTGCCCCAAAAAGCTCAGAAAATATCATCTTTAGACTTCAAACTAAACTTTTAAATGAAGCAATCTCCTAATACTATTTACTTTTTTTTACAAACAGCCTCTTAGTCTGATTCACTCCTCAAGACAGATGTAAAAGCAGATTTGATTGAACCTCCTGCTTCCTTGATTTTCTGGGCGATGGGTTGCTCATTATGCAAAAATACACGCGCGCAGTTACGTCCCGGTAAACCGGAAACTGAACCACCCGGATGAGTTCCAGCACCAGTAAGATACAAGTTATCAATTGGTGTTTTGTAGTTAGCTAATTCCGGCAACGGACGGAAGCAAAGCATCTGTTCTAAAGTCATATCGATGTGGTAATAATTACCTTTGTAAGTCCCTAATCGTTCTCCCAACTCAGCCGGACTTTCTACATGACGGGCGATGATTGAATGTTGCAGATTGGGGGAATATTGCGCCAGTTTATTAATCACCTTGTCTGCAACTTTGTTTTTCAGTTGATCCGTCCAACCCGTACCCTTTAACCCTGTACCCTCTGCACCAGCAATTTGATAAGGTGCAAAAAACTCTATCCATAATGTGTGCTTGCCTTCTGGTGCCATTGATGGGTCAAGTCCGGTAGGCATCACTACATACATTGATGGGTCTTCATCAGGAATTTTGCCCAGAGTAATCAGACTATGGGCTTGTTCTACATGATTGACGGAATCAGCAATCAGAATAGAACCCATCAGATAGTTATCCTGATGATTGTGGTGGACAAAGCGCAATGGTTCAGATAAAGCACAATCGATTTTGAGGATAGTTTCATTGTTGTTGACGATGCGGCGGTCTAATCTTTCGCGCAAGTTGTTATCAGCATTATCGACATCGTTACTATCCATTAATTGCAGGAACAAGCGCTTGGCATCAATACTTGAAATTACACCTTTGTTAGCACGATATTCTTTACCACCAGCAACTCGCACACCAACAGCTTTACCATCATCTACCAATACTTTTTCTACCTTTTGGTCGGTGAGGATCGTACCACCTTCAGCTTCTACCATTTTCACCAAAGCTTCCACAAGTCCGCCACTACCGCCACGTGGCCTTGCCATACCGGGATTATGACGCAACATCATCATCATCGCCCCAAAGGACATAGCTTTTTGCGAGGGAGGGGAACTCAGTTCTGCTGAAAGCCTAGCCAGAGGTGCTTTGACAAACTCAGAATCGAAGTACTCGTTAATATTATCTGTGGCACTGCTGAGTAGAGTACGGAGTAAATCAAGGGTTGTGTTAGAGCCACCTAGAAGGGAAAATAAGTCTTGCAGACTATTGAGATTGTAATTGCCTACAATATCAACAATTGATTTGGGTGGTGCATTGAAGAAAGGAGCAATCCCTGTGATAAAGCGTTGCCAAAAGTCGGCATACTCAGCGTATTTTTCTGCATCGCGCTGACTGTAACGGGCAATTTCGGCACAAGTCTTTTCCACCGATTTGTGAGCTAAGAAATACTTGCCATCAGGATGGGGGCAAAAGGCAACTGGATCGCAGCTAAGATATTCCAAGCCGTACTTATGTAGTTCCAATTCCTGGATGACTGGCCCTAAGAAAATAAACAGATGGTTAATCGCGCAAGGACTAAATTTAAAACCAGGTGCTTCATCAGGCATAAGTTCTTCTGTTGTGCAACCACCGCCAGGGAGCGATCGCCCTTCCAATAACAGGACGCTGTAACCAGCTTTTAGTAGGTAGCCTGCACAAACTAAACCATTATGACCAGCGCCAATAATTACAACGTCATACGATTCCATGACTGCAATGGGGGGAGTAAAGTATATTCCCTGATATTAGAAAGTGCTGAAGATATCTAAATCTTTCGTGGGTTATAGAATATTTATGTATCTAGTAGTAGTATTTTTATCGCCAAGAAGTAAATTTCTTTTTAACCCACTTTTATTATTATTTTGTACCCAATCGATAAAGATTATAAATAAATCCATATTTTATATTATTTATAGTTCAATACAGTTCAGATAAGACCAAACCACTTGTAGAGACGGCGATTTATCGCGTCTCAAAACCCACGATTTTTTACAAGTAGCGCTTAACCCAAGCGTATTGATTTATAGTTAGTATCACTTTTTACCAGATTTCTGGTAGTCAATTCTTCCAGTTCTTTGAGATGTTGTGCGTTTACAAGCCATTCTTCTTCATAGTTAGATTTCTCTGTACCATATTGACTTTGTTGCTCTTTTAGCGTCGCAATTTCATGATTAATTATTGGTAATGCTTTCCCTTGGAGAATTATTTTTTTTAGCAACTCAAATCGTGATATTTCATCAATGTGACACAATAGTTGTGAGATACAACGACTGATGATAACTTCATTGCCAAAATCAAGAATGCCCTTAGCTTCATCATCTTGAGATACTAATTCCTCACTTACATCAAACAAAGCTTCCACAACTGAAGGGATGTAATTCACAGGGATTTCTTCTTCAGTGCAATTTTCTAGCTGTTCTAGAAATACTCTAGCTTGCGTTGTACCGTTTGGAAGTTTTTGTTTAGCAAGTTCTATCAAATGGTTTCTAAATTTGTCTACATCTCCAACCAAACCAAGGATAGTTTTTATCTGATTATTAGATAATTCAACAGCTGGTAACGATAGACGAAAGTAAATAGGAAATATTTCTAAACTACACACACGCAGTTGTTCGCGCCATTCTAACTCTTGTTTTTTATGTAGACAGGTATTATAAAAAATGGATTTCAACTTCGGAAAAAGGTGCATAAGCAGATTTTTAACAGGCTGCTTGTCCTCAACGGGCAGTTGAGCAATCCAGGTATTCAGAAGACTATTTAGTTCGTCTATTGAAGGGTTTACCTCTCCTACCAAAATATGAGGATTTTGATGAATTATGCTATATATATTTGGACTAAAGACTCGTAAAGACTCAATAGCAATGAAATCAACAGGGTTTACTTCATCTTTTACTGCTGGATATGTCACTGTTAAAGTGTTAATAAAATGAGTGATATCACGAATACTATTAATAAAGCGATCTATTCCTTGAAAGTAAATTTCACCCCAACGAGTTTGGTTGATTTCTTGTTTGGGAGTTTCAGCAAATATATTATCAAGCTTTTCAAAAAGAAGCCTGCGAAGTGAGATTTTATCAGGAATAGGTAACTCAAAACTAACTTGAATAATTTTTTCTAAGTATTCTTCTCCTGATATTTCTTTTGGATCTGCAATTGTTTTAATTACAACTTGTTTATCAAAGACCAGAAGATAGACAACGTTAGTAAAATTCCGCATTGCTTTGAAAATACGAAATAACTGCTTGATATCTTCAGCAGGCAACCGATCAATATCGTCAATTGTTACAACTATTCGCCGTTGCTGCTGTACTAACGTATCTTCTACTTCTTCTTTTAATTCGGCAGCTTCCTTGTCCTTCTCGTCCAATAACGCTGCTAATGCCTTACCAGTTTGAGCATAAGGTAGAGGAATGTCTGAAATAATGGCGGCAAAATCAGCTAATCTCTCTTTCAAACCTTTTGGCACAGATGACTGTTGGCTTAAAACGTTTTGTAATTGCTCGAAAAAGCGTCTTGTGATATTTTGGTGTCCAGACAATAACCAGGGATTAAAAGGAACGATGATTGGTTGTTCATCGTCTTCCTTTTGCTGAAGATAGTGAACTACAAAGTTTAACAGTGTGGATTTGCCAGAGTTCCAAGAACCGTAAACTGCAATAACGAAACCTTCAGGAAAGGTCATTTTACAAATGCTGTCTGCTAGATACTTGGCGAAGTTGGCATGTCCTAACAGGTCTTTTTCAGGATCAACTAAGGAGCTATCTACCGATATATCGTTAATTGTCGTCTGTGCCATAACAAACTTTTTGACTCATGTTGCGATCGCCTCCGGCGGGGCATAGCCCATCGTGACACATTTCGTAGGATGAGCAATGATACCTTACGATAGAAATTTAGAGTAAAATAATTTTCTCAAGACTTATGCAATTAGTCTTAGATTAGTTATTCAGCATCTCTGGGATTAGCAGGTTCAATAGACAAATACTTTATTTTAATAAATCTCTCCCCACATCATATAAAAAACCTACTAAAATCACTTCAATTTGAATACAAATCCTAACTATTGGTCAGATAAACAAGTAAGTTGGCACAATAAAATCAAACTATGTAAATAAAAATGAACTAGCTAAAACCCTGATGCCTATTGTCTATTGCCTATTGCCTATTTCCTATTTCCTATTTCCTTATCCCAAATATAATTATTTACGCCCACTTACTGTATTATTTATGTCTATGTGTACTAGTATCGGCTAAATTGCGATCTTTCTATAGAGAGGTATTAATTCTCAAGAATGATTTTGAAAAATATCTATTATTTTATTTTGAAAGAATATTAATTATTTGCTAATAATATTTATTATAGGAAAGCTTGTAGCAAAGTCTGGATATAACTAAGTTTATGTCAATTAATTGGCTTATTTGATTAGAAATATAAGCCTAATAATTATATGCTAGCTTATCTGTAAACCAGTCTATAGTTAAATAAAGTTCAGTTAAGAAAATTGTAGGTTGGGTTAAGCAAAGTGCAAACCAACAAAAGTTCCCCTTCTCCTTTGGAGACGCTATGCCAACGGGAAGAAAGCTACGTTCCTCAACTCATTTTCCTATTGCCTATTGCCTCCCTACCTAAATTAGAAATCAAAGTAGATTCCTATAGTAGCTATAACAATTTAACTCTTTAAATATTGATTAGATAATATGGTTCAGCCCCAAGAAGATGACATTTCATTTGTAGAAGCTAGTTCTCTTCCCCCTGTCCCCATTCAAGAAATATCAGAGGATAGGACATTAACAGAGACGGTACTTTTCCCAACTCCAAAGCTGTTTCTAAAAATTTCTAAGCCAGAAATTCGCCAAAGTCTCAGGGCACTAACTTATGAAAGTGTCTTTGCTGCGGTTCTTTATAGTATCATCGGCGGCGCGTTGCTTAGTAATTTCTTGCTAGAGTTAGGCGCTGGCCCAGTCGAAATTGGTCTACTCGCCGCTATCCCTCAGATGGTGAATCTGCTCCAACCATTGGGAGCGTATTTGGTAAACCGAAGTACCAGCTTCCGTTGGTATTTCATGTGTATTTTCATCCCGTCGCGGTTGCTATGGTTGATTCTTCTACCAGCGATTTGGTTGGTTACTTCATCTCGTATTACTGGATACCAAGTAGTACAGTTGACATTGGCAATTCTCTTAGTAGCTAATATCATCGAAGCTTTTGGTCGTGCGCCTTGGCTTGGATGGTCAGCTGTGTTAGTACCTCAGCGATTGCGGGGGAGATATTTCGGCTTTCGCAATAGTATTCTCGGCTTGACTAACCTTGTCGGTGTGCCTCTGCTAGGTTTAGCGGTATCGGCTTGGCCTGGTGGAACCCTTCAAGGTTATGGTACAGTCTTGGTTCTAGGGATCGTGCTAGGGGTAATCAGTGTCGGCTGTCAGTTCTGGATGACTGATATAAACCCGCAACTTTTAAAAGTTGGGGATTCATACACATCACACCCACAGGCCCAAGGAATAGACCTTAGCATCTTTAAGGAAGCTAACTTTTTGAAGTTTGTGCTTTACCTGAGCATCTGGTGCTTTGCTGTTAACATCAGCGCTCCCTTCTTTAACCTCTATATGCTGGATAACCTGGATATAGATATTAGTGTGGTAACGATTTATCACGGTTTAGGAACTGGTGCAAATATGCTAATGCTGCTTTTGTGGGGCAAACTGGCCGATCGGATTGGGAATCGCCCGCTACTACTATTAGTGGGAGTCTTAGTGGCGGTGACACCTCTACTGTGGCTTTTAGTTGGAAGCGATCGCATTTCTTTTTGGATCTGGCTACCCTTGTTGCACATACTAGCTGGCGCAACGTGGGCAGCAATTGATTTGTGTACCAACAATTTGATGATGGGAATAGCACCGTTGGGTCATCAGTCGGGTTATTTTGCGATCGCAGGTGCAATTGCTGGTATCACTGGAGCAATGGGTATTACTATCGGTGGCTTTCTAGCAACTCTCCCTGGTGCTGCGGGTTTGCTGGGGCTATTTGTTATCTCAGGCTTACTACGGATGGTTGCACTTGTACCCTTAGTTTTTGTTCAAGAGCAACGCTCTATACCGCTAGGCCAGCTAATGCGATTCCTATTCCCAATCAAGCAGCCAACTGATCTGATAAAAGTGGAATAATAAGTTTTCAATTATGTATTTCAACAAGATCCCAGTAAACAATAGAGTCGTTGAGCATCACGAATAGCGTTTCCATCGGGGTCGTTGTTGAAATACACGTAAACGTCAATTTCCTGCATGAGAAATGAACGGATACATTCAACCCATGTAGATAGCTCTTCATCGGTATAACCTACATTCCATTGCCCACTGTGCATACGGATATAAGTCCAAGGGGCAGTCAAACAGATATCAAGGGGAACTGTTGGGCTGACAGGTAGACAAAGGGCTACACCCGCACTTTCTAGTAGTTGATAAACTTGTGGAATCAGCCAGCTTGAATGACGAAATTCAACTGTAAATCTTTGTTGTGGGTAGGTTTGCAGTAATTCTAAAAAGGGCTGAAGACGTTCAATATTAATATGCCAAGTATGAGGAAATTGAAATAAAATAGGGCCGAGCTTTTCTTGCAATCCAGATGCGCGTTCCATTAGGCGAGATAGCGGCTCTATCGGGTCTTTTAACTTCTTCATGTGGGTGAGGTAGCGGCTACCTTTAACAGCAAAAAGAAAGTTAGAGGGTGTTTGCTTGCGCCACGTTTCAAAGACAGACTGTTCTGGCAAACGATAAAAGGAAAAGTTAATTTCTACAGTAGCAAAATGTTGGGCGTAAAATGATAGTTGCTGGTCGCTAGGTAAATGTGGTGGATAGAAAATATCCAGCCAATGTTTATAAACCCAACCACTAGTACCAATTTTTAGTTTATTCATTCAGTTATCTAACTTAGATTATTTTTCTGAAAACTTAAGTCGTAGTTAAATAAGAATTTGCTATGTTAAAACTTCATAACAAAAAAATAATTTAATTGAATTAGCCACAATTAAATCTATTAACTAAATAGTTAGTTATAAATCAAGCTATGTTACTTATCCAATATCAACTTACTTAATTAAACTTGCTCTTAAAAAGCGGCTCTAACCTTATTTTAAAGGCTAAAACCGCTTCCTCTAATCCTGTAATTATTCACTATCACTTCCTTTCAATTTTAATCTCATTAAAATCATTTGAAAGCTAGTAGTTGATGGCTAAATTTTTGGAGTTGAGATTGAACCCAACTACCGCCATTTGCTATACATTCATAGCAGATATCTCCATAGCCTTCGCCTTGGTCATTGCATACAATTAATCTGGCTTCATGTGTCTGAAAGTTTTGCTGACAAATTAAACATATTTTGTTAATTTTGTCTGTATTACACTCAATTTGAAATTTCATGTTTGTTATCCTTGTTAAATACATTTAAATAGAAACAAATTATATATGTTATTCCTTATAGTTTTTCGTAGAGATACATTTATAAAAAAGTATATGATTTAGCATTTAAAGAGGGCTATTAATATGCTTTTATCTTTTATTAAAAGCCAAATCTTTTTACCCGGGTTTTTATCTTATTTAAAGTAAAAATACACTATTGCCACTTTATAATTATCTCCACAATAATATTTATTAGCTTATATTCACAGCTTTACCAATGTAGCAAACAGAAGTATCATTGTTAATTTCAATCTCAAATAATTCTGCTTTGTCACCTTTGATTTGATTATTTAAGCCCTTGGTTAGGATAGTTTTCAATGTTTTAAAACTACTCCCACCCGTCAAATCAAATCCTTTGATTTCAAAATCTGCAAAGCCAATACTTTTCATTACTTCTATCATTTCTTGGGGTTTAATAAACTTATTCCAGTCATGAAGTCCAGGTGGTATATGTTTTAGGGTATCTTCTAAAAGCCAAATCATTATAAATTTAGACTTAAAATTTCTATTAATTGTGTCAAACAGAAATAATCCATCTTGTTTTAAAACTCTATAAGCTTCCAAAATAACTTTTTTCCAATCTTCAACATGCTCTAATACGTCAAAGCATAAAACAACATCAAAACTATTTTTTTCGTAAGGGAGGTTTTCAGCTAATGCCCTTTGATAATCAATTTTTAAATTACTTGCACTAGCATGTTTTTGGGCTACTTTAATTGAATTGAAAGATAAATCTATTCCAGATACATCAGCATTTAAATGGGCTAAAAATTCACAAGCTAATCCTCCTCCACAGCCAATATCTAAAACTTTCAATCCTTTCCAATCTGGCACGAAATTAGAAAAGAACTCGAATCTTGACTTGTTAAGATGGTTCGAAAGATATAAGGTTTCGTCTTCTTTCCACCATTTATCTGCATTCAAATCGTAGTATTCTAAGTTATTTCTTTTCATTTTCCCCTCTACTGCCTAAAACAAAGTTAAATCCTTTAAAAATTGGCAAAAAAGTTCAATTTCTACGATAAATAAAATTTGATAACGCCAGATATCAATGGTGGCGCTGTTTAAGGGAGCAATTGTAATTCCTTATCCTGTAATTTCTGCTCAATATGCTTCAGCAGTAACGATCGCATTAATTTCGGTGTATATTTTTCCGTATTTAGCCTTCTCTAAAGCCGACAGAATGATTAAGTCTTTGCGATCTAGCTATACGGTTCGTTAAGGCTGAAAACTAAAACTGGCGTAGGTTAGGGAGCCACTACGCCCTTGCGGGTTTCTCGACTTGTACCCCTACGGGGAAGTAAGCTACGCTCTTAGCGTTCCCGCAAGGTAGCAAGTGGCGTTTACGGAACAGAACCCAACATTATCAAAGCTTTGTTGGGTTTTGCTGTTGCGAAACTCAACCTACTATTTCTTAACCCAAGCGTATTGAGCTATATATTCAGACTTGAAAACTCAGATTTAATTTGGTTTCATTAATTACGTATTTCCTTAGCGTAGCGGCGCATAATCCATTACGAATTGATATGAGTTATTTCTTGGTAAAGAAAGCCACCTTGTCTTGTCCTGCGGTCATATAAGCGCAAGCCATGTGTGATGAGTTATACGCCCAGCCAACGCGTCCTTGACGGTCTATGAGGATGCACCCAGCTTCACCTTTAACCTTAGAAACCAAAGCGTCAATTGCCATCTGTGCAGCTTCATCTGGATGCCGATCTCCAGTCAAAAAATCGATCGCAGTTTTAGCCAAAACCACCGGGATAATCGACTCGCCATCACCTGTTGTTGAGCAACCGCCGATTTTATTATCAGCATATAAGCCACAGCCAACGATCGCAGTGTCACCGACGCGACCTTGTTGCTGCTTTGTAGTCCCGCCAGTTGAAGTACCAGCAGCTAAGATACCACTAGCATCCAAAGCTACACAACCTATAGTGTTGGGACGATCAATAACTTCTTGATCTTCCTTCCACTGCTGCCATTGCTCCTCAGCTATTAAGTCTTCTTTTTTACACATTTCGGCACCACAATCTATGGCGAAGCGTTCTCCACCCCGCGCTACTAGAAGCCTGGGCTTGTCATCCATAATTTTTCGGGCAACCGAGATTGGATGACGTATACCCTGAACTGCTGCGATCGCTCCCCAACTTAAAGAGCCTTCCATAATCGCCGCGTCTAACTCCACCTCTCCGTCGCTGTTGAGAGTTGCGCCAAGACCAGCGTTAAATGTCGGGTCAGCTTCCAAAACACGGGTAGCTGCTTCAACAGCTTCTGCGGCTGTACCTCCGCTAATTAGCACTGCCCAACCAGCTTCTGCTGCTGCTGTACAGCCTGCATTATTGGCTGCAACTTTGTCATCTGTGATGGTTTTTGCTCCACCATGAACAATGATGGTCGGTATCATATAATTCCTTCTTGTTAGTATGAATTTTGTGGGACTGCAATCGCTTTCACAGGTTCGTCAATTAGTTGTAGCGATCGCATTTTTAAAGTCTCTAAACCCAAGTGCTGGGTTGCTGATATAAAAACAGCTTCGGGATAATCTTGTTGAACTCTGTCCAAGGTTTCGCTATCTACTTTGTCAACCTTGTTAAAAGCAATCAAACTTTTTTCTGGAATCTCAGGCATTTCTTCGAGTATTTCCAGCACACTTGCAATATGGCTTTCCCAAGCTGGATGGGACAAATCCACAACATGAATCATCGCATCTGCCTCAACTACTTCCTCCAATGTGGCGCGAAACGCATCCATCAGTGGTGGTGGGAGTTCGTGAATAAACCCGACAGTATCTGTAAGCAAAATCGAGCGGCGTTCATGTGTTTCGGGGTCTGTAATTACTACCTTGCGGGTTGTTGGGTCGAGAGTAGCAAATAGTTGGTCTGCGGTGAAAACCTCCGCATTGGTCAACACATTCAACAAAGTCGATTTACCAGCATTGGTGTAACCAACTAATGCCAAAACCGGAATTTCTTGCTGTTGTCGTTGTTGTCTAATACGGGCGCGATGTGCTTGTAAATCGTTTACTTCCTGCTGTAACTGATTTATTCGGCGCTGAATTGTTCGCCGTTCCGTCTCTAGTTTTGTTTCACCAGGCCCTCGTGTACCAATCCCCGCACCTAATCGAGACATCTCCTGACCGCGACCGCGTAACCGAGGTAACATATATTCGAGTTGAGCCAACTCTACTTGTAATTTACCCTCTTGAGTGCGAGCGCGTTGAGCAAAAATATCCAGAATTATTTCTGTGCGATCTATAACTCGGATGCCAATCTCTTGTTCTAAGTTACGGGCTTGAGATGCAGAAATATCTCGGTCAAAAACGATTAGATTAGCTCTGAGTTTTTGAGCCAAAAGGGTGATTTCTTCAATTTTTCCCTTACCGACCACAGTTTGGGGATGGATGCGATCGCGCTTTTGCCGCATTGTATCGAGTACAATTCCCCCAGCACTTTCAACCAAACGTACTAGTTCTGCAAGTCCATCTTCAAATCGTTGAACTGAGACATCTTCTGTCTGCACTCCTACCAGCAACACCCTATCTTGATCGGAAATAATTTCTTGAGATAAGAATATTCCATCCCCTGCGTCAACAATTTCTCTTTCCCATTCGTGAACTAATTCATCAAATTCCTGTTCGGTTAGATCGTCCAAACTTAGAGGAGGTGAAATAACCCAAGGACTTTCTGAATCAGGGAAAAGGTAAGTTAGAAAAGCTTCTTTTGCTTCGCCATTAATTACGGTTAACATGACAAGAGCATCTAAGCGCTGACGCATCATTGCAATCAATGCTGCTTCATCAGGTGGTTCTGATTTAACTTGAGTAGCAATGCAACGGATTCCGCTCAAACGTTCTGCACTGCGGCGGGGTAATTCTTCAGGTGGAATTTGAGTTTGAATGGGTGTTCCTACAGCAACTCGGAGAACTTGCCCACGCCGATTGAGATAACAACAAATCGGGTAATGAATTTGTTGACTGATTGTAGCTAAGGCTTGAGCAAATTCTGGCGTAATAAATCTATCTGCTGGTTGATTTTGCTCATAAAGCTGTTGCAGTCGTTTAATCTGACTAGCTTTGATGCCCTGAACATTGCCATAAATTTTTTGCATAAAACTAACAATTTAAAGTTTAGTTTTCAGCCATGTATATTGTTATTTTGATCTTTTTAAATTTTGATTTAATCTACCAAGAGAAATAAGCAATTTAGCTATAGATAATTACCTCAAAATAAAGTTTCTATAAAATGGTTTACAGACCAATTAAGTGAGGTATTAACCATGAATGAGGCTGTAAACGTGTAAGTTTCACTATGGTTAATGCAGACACAACAGCAGAAGTGCAGAGAACATAGACTAGATTTCTCTAATTTACGTACAATTATTGTTCATTAGCCACGAAGAACGCAAAAGTGCGATCGCTTCTTCTTTTCGTTTGGCCTCGACTTCGATCCACAGTGCTTGGCGGTAAACGTTAGGCATATCGGTAATCAAGTCGCTGTGTTTTCTGTCATTGAAAGCTTGCTCACCATTGGAAATATGGACTAATTGCCAATCTGGATTTGTCCAAGTTTCTCGCGCCGCGTAAAACATGGATGCTACACTCGGATGATCGTAGCTATCCAAATTTTCGTGGCAAATATGATGATGGGCATCAAATACCATCGGCACACCAGCTTGCTGACATACTGCTAAAATCTCATCGGCACTATAGGCGTATTCATCGTTTTCTAGAGTCAAGCGGCTTTTGATGTTTTCTGGTAGTTCGGAAATTACTTTTACTAGTTGTTCAGCCCGTTGAGATTTGCCACCATGAATATTCATCAATGACCAAGGCGATCGCGGTAATCCCAGTAAGTCAAGTATACGTGCATGTCCTGCTAAATTATTGATACTTGCCTGTACCACTTCGGGAGAATCAGAACTCAGGACTACATATTGATCTGGATGCAACACTATTCTGATGTTCAATGCATTTGCTCGTTCACCAATTGCTGCTAAATCAGCGCTCATTGCCTCTAATATATTTGCGCCAATTTCGTCTTCTAAGTCACTTAGGGGAAATAGATTAGAAGACATACGATAAAGCTGAATTTTATTCTGCTGACAAAATGAGAGAGCATCATGCAACCGTTGTAAATTATGCCGATACAGTTCACTCAGGGCACTTTTGCGATCGCTAAGAGAAAGTTTTAAGTATCGGGTGCGCGTCATTGTCCGAAAGCGCACTTGTTTATCAGAGGTGATGCAAACTAGCCCTAAAGAGGGCACTGTACTTTTTTGGCACTGCTGTGCATTAGGTAAATTTTGAAACTCGATTACGTTCATTAATTAATACTAAGTGTTACCTGTTTTGAGCCATTCTTTAATAGGGTAATGGAAAACGAACCACAGAGGGCGCAGAGGTCACGGAGGATAAGAGTTTTAGAGGGTTTTTGCGTAAGTCGTATTTAATTTAAACAAGTTCTCCCATTGGTTTAGGAGTACCTAAAGAATGAAGTCCTAATGCTTACAAGATGTTTTAAATTGTCTTTACTTATGTCGTTGTTGATGCCATTTCCAAGCATGGGCAATAATTTCGTTCAAATTAGGATACTCTGGATGCCAACCCAATATTTTAGTTGCTTTGTCGCTACTGCCAACTAAAATAGGAGGGTCGCCTGGTCTGCGATCGCGTTCTTCTATTTTAATTTCTTTGCCTGTTATCTCTTTAGCAGTTTCTATCACTTCTCTGACTGAAAAACCACTGCCATTTCCTAAATTAAATACTTCACTCTCTCCACCTTTTAGCAGATATTCTAAACCTAAAATATGGGCTTGTGCCAAGTCAGTCACATGAATATAATCGCGGATACAAGTCCCGTCAGGTGTAGGGTAATCAGTGCCGAAAATCAAAATGGATTCGCGCTTACCAAAAGCAGTTAGTAGTACTAATGGTATAAGATGAGTTTCAGGTTTGTGGTCTTCACCCAGCAACCCATTAGGGTCAGCACCTGCGGCGTTAAAGTAACGGAAACGTACAGACTTCAAATTGTAGGCTGCATCAAAATCTGATAGAATCCTTTCTACCATCCACTTGCTAGTAGCGTAGGGACTAATGGGATCTTGCGGATGGTCTTCGGTAAGGGGAATGAATTTTGGTACACCATAAAGAGCGCAAGTAGAGGAAAAGATAAATTTCTTAACTGACGCAGCAAGCATTGCTTCTAAAAGTGTTAGAGTGCCTGCAACATTATTTTGGTAATATTTGGCTGGGTCGGTAACAGATTCACCTACAGCGATATAAGCAGCAAAATGCATTACTGCCTCTATACTGTGAGTTGAGAAGATGTTATCAAGCAGGGCGCGATCGCTCATATCTCCAACAATCAATTTTACCTGTACAACTTCTTCTACAAGTTCTCGATGTCCGTTCGACAGATTATCTAAAACGATTACTTCATAACCTGCGTTTTTCAGAGCTAATGCAGCATGGG
>NZ_JADEXU010000302.1 GCF_015206895.1 Nostoc sp. LEGE 12450
AAGTTTGGTCTTGCTCATGCGTCAGAAATACCCTTAAACGTGCCCCCATACACAAATCACTTTGTAGATGCATTTTCAGTATTTATATATCTTAACATACCGGATTTTTTTGATGCCTACCTACTTATATACTTTTAGGAGTTACTTCAAACAATCAGCTTATTAGAATACGCTGATTAAGCCCCTTAATGTCAATTTTTGAAAATTATTTATTGCGATCGCTATTACTGTGAGTCGTAATTTTTAGGCGATCGCTTCAATTATGTAACTGCTAGAGGTTTTGCTGATAACTTAAGAACAAGGAAATAGGCGATCGCGTAACATAGAATTATAACTGACTTCAAAATGGCAAATTATATGCTATAAGCAAATATACGCGACAACCAAGAGCTTTCTCAGCTAATCCAACAAGCCAACTCTAAGCGAGAAGCGATCGCCTTAGTCCAAGAAGGGCAACCAAAAGCAGTGCTGTTAAGTTTCATCAGAGGTTTGACTTACTAAATTGGCTTGTTTATTTAAGTAATTCACGCATTTATTTTGGTGTATCGCTATATACAAATTTGGGATTACGGTAAGAGGCTTGATTTCACCTCCTACTCAACTTGGGTCAGTGGCAATTTCCCAAGCAGAAGCACTACTGACAATAATGCGATGATCTGGGTTGCGAATGATGTCTCGGCAGTCAGTGTGGAGTTTTGGATCGTCAAAGAGCCACCATAACAAGATATGGGTGTCGATGAGATAGCTCATTCCCATTGCTGAAGTTCATCTTCTGGCAGTGGTTCAAAGAAAGCATTGCCGAGTTGTCCTTTCAATAAACCAGGGGTGCGCGGTTCGACTTCGCTCACCGCAAGGGATTGTGTATTTTCTTGACTTAAACCTAGCCGAAAGTAGTGAATTAGGTCATAAAGTTCTGCTAATTTGTCTTCAGGGATGTCTTGCAATTCTTGGACAATCTTCTGGATCAGCATAAGTCAAACTCTTCGGTGGTTGTTAATCAATAAGTTAGGAATATGCGACTACTTTGTTGCTCAATTGAGGAATAAAATATTTTTTCTCGCTTTGTGACAAGGCGCAAAACTTTCATCCCGTTAATCAGCAACGCTGGATTTTTACTATTCCTGTAAAACGGTTTTTGATGCAATTCTAGTTTTCTTCAAGTCTGCTTCGGAAAGTTCTTCTCCAGATTGCAGGCGAGTGGCGGAAGTTTGCAACACTGTCGCCGCCCCTTTATCTCCAATTTGTAAGGCGGTTTTAGCAGCCGTTTGTAGCATTGTGGCTGCACCAGTGCGATCGCCTTGTAGCAATTTCGCCTCGGCTAACTGGGTTTGGCGATACTTCGCTAATGCTAAAATTGACTGCTGTACCTGGGGATTAGAATCTGGTTGATATGTCCGCACCACATCTGCATACACCGGCACCAGGGAGGAAAGTAAGCCTTCTTGGTTAACTAACGGGTCATCATAACGAATTTGCAGATGCCCGATCGCTTGTTTACCCTCTGGCAATTGTCCCAAATAAATGTTCGCCAAAACTACCCTTTCTACATCTTGCATCAAATCTCCCAAACGTACAGCAAAGCTACCATCAGCTTCTCGTTCCACTGGTAACTCGATTGTGTCTGGGGCAACTTGGGCAATGGGCTTCAATTCTGCTAATCGGACATTTGGCACTAGAGATAACAGCAAGTAGGCATTAGTTAGTCCAATTGACTGAATCCTTCCAAAGAGTCGGCTAAATTGCTCCACAGCTTGTTCAGGATGTTCAATATGAGCTAGAGTACCACCACCGACATCAGCGATTTTTTCTAGCAAATCTTGATTCCAGCTATTGCCAAATCCGAAAGTGTTAATAGTTAGGTTCAGTTTGGCAGCTTTTTGCGCCAGTTTGACACAGCGCTTATTGTCATCTCGCCCAATATCCCACTTCCAAATCCGCAAACTGCTTTCACCATGCCCATCCGTCAGCAAAAACGCCTGGGAAACTGCTCCTCTTGTACCCTTCATCAGTTCTGTAATTCCCAGTTCCAAACCATCAGCGATCGCAGTGCCGCCACTAGCGCTGAGTTTGCTTTTAATCTGGGATTTAATACTTTCGGGGTCTTCGATCGCTTGGTTGGGGATAATGACTTCCGCAGAACCGGAAAAAGCCACAACTGAAATGCGATCGCCAACTTTCAACCGATCTATTAATCCTTCCACTGCCTGAATCACCGTTTTAATCGGTTGTCCATGCATAGAACCACTTCTATCCAGAATCAGGCAGAGGTTAAGGGGGAGATTTTGGTCAAATTCACCAGCGATCGCAAAAATCGTCATTGCTAGTTGACGTTGGCTACTTGTTTGAGCCAGATCAACATTATTGTCATTTAACGCCGAGAGCAATTTAACTTTCATTGAGGAGGGGTATCTTGCAAAACTGTTTTGGAGACAATTCTGGTTTTCTTGCGATCGCTTTCAGATAAATCTCCACCAGATTGTAGCTGAGTGGCAGAAGTTTGCAACACCGTCGCTGCCCCAGTATCTCCCATTTGCAGAGCAGTTTTAGCAGCCGTTTGTAGCATTGTTGCTGCACCACTGCGATCGCCCTGTTGCAATTTCGTTTCGGCTAGCTGGGTTTGGCGATATTTAGCTAATGCCAAAATAGACTGTTGCACTTGGGGATTCGGATCTGCTTGGTAGTTTTTCACTACATGGGCATAAACTGGGATATTTGGTGTAACTAAACCTACCTTGTTGGCGGCTGGATCGTCGTAGCGGACTTGCACATTAGCGATCGCTTGTTCACCTGCTGGCAATTGTCCCAAATAAATATTAGCTAAGATTATCCGTTCTGCATCTTTCATTAAATCTCCCAACCGCACAGCGAAACGTCCATCAGCTTCTTGTTGCAGTGGTAACTCAATTGTGTCTGGGGAAACTTGGGCAATAGGTTTAAGTTCTGCTAACCGGACATGGGGCATCAGAGACAATAACAGATAAGCGTTAGTTAATCCCACTGTTTGAATGCGGCTAAACAGGCGATTAAACTCATCCACTGCCTCTTCCGGCTTTTGAATGTAAGATAAAGTCCCTAAACCAGCATCAGCAATTTTTTCTAAAACATCTTGGTTCCAGTTGTCACCAAAGCCCAGAGTGTTCAAAGTCAAATTATAGCTAGCAGCTAATTGGGCAAATTTCAAACAGCGATTATTATCACCATGTTCATTTTCCCCGTCGGTTAATAAGAAGGCTTGGGAAACAGTATCTTTCTTTCCCTTCGCCAACTCCTCAATCCCCAAACGCAATCCTTCATCAATCGCAGTTCCACCATCGGCTGCTAGGCGGTTGATTTGCTGTTTGATCTTTTCTGGATTTTCGACACTTTGGCTAGGTACTAAGACTTTGGCACGGTGATCGAAAACTACAACACTGAGGCGATCGCCAGGATTAAGTCTATCTACCAGACGATTCGCTGCTTTTTTCACCGTTTCTAGCGATCGCCCATTCATAGAACCACTGTGATCCAGAATTAAACATAAATTTAGGGGCACATGGCGGTCTTGAGTCTCTGCGATCGCCGAAATCGAAATTCCCAACTGACGTTGACTATTCGGTTGATTCGCGTCCAAATTACCATCATTCAAGGCAGGCTGCAAGCTAACCTTCATAACTTAAAGTCCCTATTCAGGATATACATATTAATAAATAACTTCAAAGCACCACTTTAGCTCTACGGAAAACCTATCCAACACAAATACATGAATATAATCAGAATATCTTAGAAGCCAAACATTGGCAGATGCAAAGCCACCTTCAGCATTAGGGAGAAATCCGCACCTTGAGGGAAGCGTGCATCGCGCTAGGATGTATTACAGTTAACGGCATAGTTTCAGGCGATCAGTTGCTATGGACATTTCCCCAATCAAAGCTGTTCAAGCCCCATATTACGGCGATAGCTCTTACCGGACACCACCGCCAGATTTACCTTCCCTCTTATTGAAGGAGCGAATTGTCTATATTGGGATGCCACTGGTGCCTGCTGTCACGGAATTAATCGTGGCTGAGTTGCTGTTTTTGCAATCCGATGACCCAGAAAAGCCCATTAAAATCTATATCAACTCCACCGGTACATCTGGTTACAGTGGCGAACCCATTGGCTTTGAAACCGAAGCCTTCGCCATCTACGACACCATGAAATATATCAAGCCTCCTATCCACACCATCTGCGTCGGTTCTGCGATGGGTATGGCAGCCATGCTTCTCAGTGCTGGTACAAAAGGTTGCCGCGCTAGTTTGCCTCACTCTTCGATTATCCTGCATCAGCCCAAGAGCTACGCCCAAGGTCAAGCAACGGATATTCAAATTCGGGCAAGGGAAGTTTTGGTAAATAAAGGGGCGTTGGTTGATATTTTACATCGCACCACCGGACAGACCCCAGAAAAAATTGCTAAAGATATGGATAGGTTGTTATATCTAACACCTTATGAGGCGAAGGAATACGGTCTAATTGACCGAGTTTTTGAGAAAGAAGAACTCGCAAATCCCCCCCTTCCAGCCAGTGTCCTTTAATTTGTCCTTTGTCATTCGTCCTTTGTTAATAACCAAAAATTATTAATGACTAATGACCAATGACTAATGACTAATGACCAATGACTAATGACTAATTAAAAACGGAGTAAGTTATGCCTATAGGCGTTCCTAAAGTTCCTTACCGGATGCCCGGAGGACAATATACAGATTGGATTAGCATCTACGATCGCCTTTACCGGGAACGGATTATATTCTTGGGACGAGATATTGATGATGAAATTGCCAATCAAATAATTGCTGTAATGCTGTATCTGGACTCAGATGATCCAGGTAAAGATATTTATTTATACATCAATTCCCCAGGTGGAATGGTTACATCTGGCATGGCTATTTTTGACACCATGCAACATATAAAATCAGATGTAGTAACTATTTGCGTTGGTTTAGCTGCTTCAATGGGATCTTTCCTGTTGGCTGCTGGCACCAAAGGTAAACGCCTAGCATTGCCTCATTCACGGATTATGATTCACCAGCCTTCAGGTGGCACCCGTGGACAAGCAACCGACATCGAAATTGAAGCTAGAGAGATTCTGCGGATTCGTCACCAGCTTAATGGCATTTATGCCGATAAAACCGGTCAGACCATAGCAAAAATTGAAAAAGATATGGATCGTGACTTTTTCATGTCTGCTGAAGAGGCTAAAGAATACGGTTTAATTGACCGTGTGATTGAAGAACGAACCTCTATAGTAGCAGGCGAGTAAGGGAAGCAGGGGGCAGAGAACAGGGAACAGGGGGAAAGGG
>NZ_JADEXU010000303.1 GCF_015206895.1 Nostoc sp. LEGE 12450
TCGGATAAAAGATAAGGGTATCTTATTTTGTGTTCAGGAGCGATCGTGTATACTGTGACTTTAGCCATAAGTTGTCAAAATCGGACAACTTATGGCTTGTAATCAAGTCGGACAACTTATGCTTGGATTTTTGGGTTGAAGGAAAATAAAGTAGAGCTGTTGTTATCTTGTTGCTTGCCTTACTGAATTTCGAGCAAGTTTAAACCCTCGACAGGAGATAAACTAAGCTTGTAACACCATCTCAAAAATTTGTATAAAGTAGGCAATGTTCGTTTAGGGGTAACTTTTGTTTCTCTGATGAGGGGATTTGTGTGGAGTGAGGGAGTAGCAGCAAGCAGATTTCCAAGAGCTTGAGCAATCCACAAATCCCGATCAAATTTGCGCCCTTTGCTTCGGCTATGACTCGGTACGTCAAGATTGCGCCCAAGCCAAGCACCACACTCGTGACAGTAGCCGTTTAATTTCTGAGGTTGGAAAAAAGGTTGGGTATGACCGTAGCACAAACAGTATATTTGTAAATAGCGTTGATGGTATGGGCAAACAGTTACAGGCTCTAACGCCCATAACAGAGGTTGATATACAGGGATATTAGCATCACGCCAATCTTGGTAGCAACCTGCACACCAACGCTGCTGTGTATGGAAGATGTGGTTAAATGAAAGTCGCCAAGTTTTCCAAGGCAACAAAGTTAAATAGCTGATATCTTTGCGACCAGTTAAAATTTCTAGTACATTAACAACCTTAGAAACATGCTGTGTTTGGGAAAGCCAAAATTGGGCAGTTGGTTGCTGCAAAATGGCTAGTTCTTTTCGCAATCTAACTACAACTAGCTCGATAGCATCTTTTTTGGATAATCCTGGAGGCTGCTCGTTAAGAAAAAATAAAGGAGCAATGTAATAGCGAATCAAGTCCCCAACTGTAATTCCATGTGCATCAGCCAAGCGAATTAAGTAGCTACTCAAGCTCTCGACAATTGCTGTGCCGACACCAATTGGTGATAGAGAGAAAAGACGGCTACGCTCAGGTAGTATGGGTTGCTCTAATTCCCATGATTGATACAATTTCAAGTTCTCAACAGGCATTGTGTCCACCACCGACAGGACGACGCTGTGGCAGAGGCTGACCGACCACAGGGTGACGACGAGTTGTTTTAGCAGATGTCTGCGATGTTTTTGGAGTCATATCAGTTGCGACTTCTAATCCCAAAGCAGCCCGCAGAGCGTTGGTATCCCTACGGCTATTAAGTTGTTCCTCCCCATGAAGAGCTTCGTTAAGCAGAATTATGCACTGCTCAGTTTTGAGAGCATGTGACTCAAGATCGGAAAAAGTTAAAGTTTTGTCACCTTTGAGCAAAGCACTAAATAAAGCACGAGATAACCAATCTTTGAGAATGCCGATACAACCAACACAGCGCTCATAGCAGAAGTCCCAATGTTTGAGCAAATCAGGTTCAATTTGCAATGGTAAATGTCGTTGGAATGTTTGCACTATGCCTTGAAAAGCTCTTAAATCTTCTGAATTGTCTGCTTTATAGCGTTCCAAATGAATATCTTGGCTGCGTCGGCATAGTTGAGCGCTGAGATTACGAAGTATTAATAATTCATAAGTCCCTGCAAGTATAAACTGTACGTGAGTAATATTAGCTAGGGATTTAATACAGTCAGTTTGGTCGCGTAATTTCCGCCCACTAGCAACCTTACTCAAGTTTTGTGCCTCATCAATATAAAAAACCTTGAGTCTGCGGTGACGTAATGCACCTTCAACAGACATCCTCAACTTTAAATTGGTCATTCTCTGAGAAATTGGTAATTCAATACATGGGTCTTTTAATACAGTTAAAGCACGTAAATAAAAATCTTTCCAATCAAAATTGCTGAACTCAGGTGTAACTGTTTCGACACCAGCAATCGGGATAAAACCTTTATCTCGTTCCATATCTGGTCGCGTTGCTTCTAGCAACTTTTGAGTCATACGACGTAGTAAGGTAGTTTTACCAACACCTGTTGGCCCGAACAGAAACATGAGTGAAGTTGCAGCAGGCTCTTCAACAGTGAGCATAAGCTTTTGCGAGGCTGACAGCAATTTCGGATGCGCCATTGTGTAATTTTTAAAGTAAGCAATTCTCTCAGGAATAGATTGCTCAAGTAGTTGCTTAGGAAAGCCTTCTTCGTCACTCATCAGAACTCTCCATAGTATTCTAGGGATACTAATTTATTATTTATGTCCATTAATTGGTCGGGTTCTAAATAATTGTTTTCCGATTCAAGCAAATTAACTTCAGATGAATTATTCTCAAAATTTGAGTGAAGCTGATAAGAAACACATCTAACTTTAGACGGGTCTTCAATCAGTTGTAAAACGTTTTTATTCTCAGCATTTTTTAGACGCTGTAATAGTAATTTTTCTTCTGTTAACTCAACAGAGTTAAGGAACTGTACTAACTCTCGGTCTGAGTTAATAAAATTATGCCCTTGTAGTCGTTTGCGAGCTAGCAATTCTGCACTAACTAATTGAATTTCCTTTTCTGAGCGTCCTTTAAAGTATTGGTAGTACTTTGAGATACACTCTACCCATTGTCCCTGAACTAAGGCATAAGCAATTCCAGCATCCCAGGGGTCATATCTAACATCAACTGATGTAAATTCAATTTCCGGATTACGGAATTCATTATTCCAGTAGTAAATGTTATGAATTTTCACTCCCTGACCTGGTTGAATTTTGCGTTTACTTTGTTGGGGTGCGGGTAAAGTGAGAATACGAAAGATGTTGTCATATTCTACTCGTCTGTGCAGTCTGCTACCACCGAGTGCAATTCCGACATTGAAGGCATCACGAGGTGTTTGTCCTAGTGCTGGATGTTCGCGTTGCTCATATACTTCGTAACCCCACGATAAAAGAGCCGAATATAAGTCAATTAACGTCCACACTGCCTGTTTTGAGGGACTAACAGATTTAGTTATACAACGATGTTTTCTTGTAAGTTGGGTATTGCCAAGCAATTCATAAATCAGTTGGGTGTTGGCAGTTCCAAATAGTCTCTCCACGACTGAGCCGAATCGAGGATAAGCAGGTGGGCGATGTTTTTTGGTACAAGCATAAGTTGCTAAAAGTTGATCGAAATAATGGCTGTGGAACTCGGCACCATTATCCACAACTATTGTTTGTGGAAATCTCTTGAACCTCATTACGCAAATACGGATGACCATTAAGATTGAACGGTAGCTTGGCTCATCAAAAGTCAGATATATTGCTAATAATCGACGGCTATAGGCATCTACCATGAAGGTAGCCCACGGACGACCTAAATTTTTATACTTAGTATTGCCAATATCTAAATGGCAATTGCTTAATATCTGAGGTGAACTTACTAATTCAATGTCAAGTTGAGTATGGTCAATGTGAACTATTTCAAAGGGACGTTCCCCATGAATTGGAGTTGTTAACTCTAACTGCCAATAAAAGTCTGATTTTTGTATTGCTGCTCGTCTTCCTTGACGTTTTAATGTTTGCTCATAACCCGAACGACGTTGAATTTCTAAGCAGAATCGATTAAAACTAGGTGGGTTAATTTTTGGAGATTGGGATTCACAAGCAATTTGGAAAGATTCATAGACCCTGAGTCGCCCTCGTTGTTTAAGGGTTTCGTAGTTCTCACTAATAAATGTAGTCATGAATTCCTGTACCCGCGGGTCTAGTCTTGGCTTGTAATTACCTTTGTTAGTGTTTTTGGGCAATAATCCCACAAAACCATTGCCATAAATTTCAGTTGCTTGTTGATAAGCTTTACGCCAGCGCCGAATTGTGCGGGTAATTCCCACTGGAGGATGGCTAGAAAGGTAAGGCGATAATTGAGTATAGCGGTGATTAGCTTCTACAATATCTTGCGGTTTTGCGTGACGCAGTAATTCCTCTAGTTGCTGTTGTTTTGCTGTACTTTGAATAGGTGCAACAGTTATTTGACCGTCTTGGATCAGTTGAAAAACTGTAGCATTTGGCAGTTCTACAAACTTACCATCTGTCCTCAGTAATCCTGTTGTCGTTGTTCCTGTGTTTACGACATCCCAGGATTCACCATCCCAAGACAGAGATTTACCGACCGCAATTTCAACGGATTGAAGGTTGCTAGGTATACTACTTGGCTTGACGGGTGTTATTCGTTCGTAAGCAAGTGCTATTTCCCGGTTGGCAAAAACTTTTACTTGTTCAGGTTCGGATAATCTAGCTGTATTTAAGTTGACATAGATTTGCTCAGTTGCAATCAAAGTATAAATTTCATCTAAGCTAGCTTTTTGGTATGCGATTTTAATCAAATCCGCTAACAGTATGCCTGGATTTGTTTCTACTATCGCTAATACTTTTCTGGTTACTTGATTATCTATCGCAACTGGTTCTAGATTCAAGTAATCTTCCAACCAGATAAAGTTCTGCTGAAATATCCAGCAAATTAAAGCGCTCGACCACACCCGGAACTCAAGACCAAATTTCTGTGCATAATTTTCTCCTGGTGGACATCGCCAAATACCATTTTCGTCTTGTTGATAGCGGTTTGGGCTTGCAGCAGAAAGTTTTACTAATTCTTGTTCTGATTTACATTCTTCCCAAAACGCTGAGTTATTACTGATAATAAAGAAATCGGGTGTGTATAAATGGCGGTTGTTTCTACCACTTAAAGATTGATAACAAAGTTCAATAGCTGGTGGTTGGTCGTAATATTCCAGAACATCTGGGTTATGTTCAAGTTCGTATATCCTAGCTAATTCGTGCCGATGAGACTCAAAACTTATTGTTACCCCCATTTTTCTGCTAGGGTAGAAACCAGATACATTTCCTCTGCCACCTTGGACTCGCCGTGATGGTTTTTCTGCACGGATTTGTCTGATTACCTCACTTGCCGATTGACTTAAGTTGAGGCTTTTACACCAGTTGCCAAATTCTTGAGAGTTCATCATGAATTCGACCTCAACTTTCAAATGAGTCAGTTGCTTAATTCTGATTCTAAATTTATCTAAACACAGGTGGTGATTTGCTAATATATATTGATTTAAAACTTTAAGGTTGCTTATGTAAGTACAACTAGTGGACAACTTTCAGCTGATTTTTCAACTTGGTGACAATTTATGCTTTGATTTTTGACTTTGAGACAATTTTTGGCTGTATTCGTTTTATGGCATCAGAAATTTTCCTACGATAGTATCAGTGTTTTGCCTTCGAGGCGGACAACTTATGCCTTGTATACTGGACACATTGTGCCTAAAGTCACAG
>NZ_JADEXU010000304.1 GCF_015206895.1 Nostoc sp. LEGE 12450
GAGGCAGGAAGACAAAGGGGACAAGGGGAAATTATTGAACAAGTCTCTCTCTTGTCTCTTCTTCATGTTCAATGTTCAATGCCCAATGTTCAATGCCCAATGCCCAATGCCCCATGCTTCTTATTCTCTTCTTTGACCCTTTATTAACTTTGGGAAGGAATAAATTCGCCTTCTGGTGGTTGTTGCAAATTACCAATTTCTGGTCTTGGCGCTTCTTGATACATTTGCCATTCCTGCCACAGTAAAGCAGATAAATGCACGATCGCAAGAATCAGCGTCGCCACCGAAATGAGATAACTATGTATTGTGTAAAGGTGTTCGACAGTAACTGTATTAATCGCTCCACCCCCAGTTAGGATTTCGCGCAGTTGTCCACCAATAAAAGGAATGGCTTCGATGGTTCCCAATTCAATGTTAAAACGCCAGTATCCTTCCTGAGTCCAATCTAGGATCATCGCTGTCCAGTCCAGCCCGATCGCACTTAAGGTCAACAAAATCCCGCTAATCCAAGCAGTCAGCCAACTCTTGCGGAATTGGCGACCTAAAAACATCACCACAATTTGAATCAGAGCGATCGCAATTACTGCGTTACCAGCAATGTTATGCGCTCTCCAAAATAACCACCCGTATGGCACTTGTGTATTAATCATCTTTAAGGAGTTATAAGCACCGCCTGCTGTCGGTTCATAGTAAAAAGAAAGCAAAACTCCCGTAGAAACATAAATTAAGCACAAAGTCAGAATCACGACTGACAATATCGTTGCTATTCGTCGCATAATCCTATCGAACTGGGTGCTTTGCATAGCTCACCCCTCCTGTTCTTAACTAGGTATTTATTACTTTCTAATTTTAACTACGAAATATTAATATATGTTGCAGTTCTAAAAGAAAAATAAATTTTTTTAATATTTCCCATAAGCTAACTAGCTCAATACCTTTCATGAGTGCTGAGTAAGGAGTAAGGAGTGTGAAGGGATAAACCAATTCCCAATTCCCAATTCCCAATACCTAATGACTCAAATATTGCACCCAAGCTTTTAAGGGTTCTGGTGAGCCATACCAAATTCCAGGACTTCTCGGAGAATGTCTCACACCTTCAATTACCAGATTTTCTGCGCCTTCCAGGTGAGCAGCTTCAATTGGTGTGATGCCATCTCCCCAAGTGTTGCCCTTACCACAGGTTAATTGGTAACTACTGTAAGCTAACCAGCTACCACGCCGCTTTTGGCCGAAGATAGTTTTACCAGCCACACAAACGTAACGAACGTTTTTATAAAAAGCTCCTGGGTAGTTATTGGTGACAAAATCTAGATTTGAGCGTGTCCAGCGTTCTTGGCTAATATGCGGTGTACCCAATGTGATGAGAGTCGCAACCAAAGGATGCGCTTTCCAAAGCGAGGGTTTAGCGTTACTGCCTACCATATAAGGCTTTTCTCCCATGTAGATGCGGGATATCCAACCTCCGGCTGAGTGACCAATTAAGTTAACTTGGGTAGCATTATATTGCTGCAATATATGCTTGATTGTCAGATCGAGTTTTTGTAGAATCGGTGTTACAGGTCTTCCGCCAATAGTTGGTAGCCAGTCGCGCCGTCGCAGTGGAACTGTAACCGTGGGAAAATCTAACTGTTGTAAGGATTGTTCTAGTTGGCGGTAAGCGATCGCGCTTTCTAGATATCCCGGTACAATAACTGTCGGTAACGGCATTTTAAATTTTTGAGGCAATGATTGAAGGTTTGAAACTTTTTTACAAAGAAGTAGTCAAAAATCAAAAGCTATAATTGCGATCGCACAGCTGAACTCCTTTTATAAAAACCCAAATAGCTTTGGTGGGGTTTAGGACTAGAATGTCAATAAAATTGTACAATTTACAACAGTTTTCGGGGTTGCTGATGTGGTAGTATTCTCACATAGGCACTAGTCTCGGACAAGCAAATGTGCCATCTGTTACAGAAGCCTAGTTGACTGGAAAAGCGTAAAAAAACAAGGCGACTTCAGCAGATGTTTTGATGTACTCAGACTTGGATCTTGACTTAAACTTTAATAAATATCCCAGATATTAATTTTAATTGTGTGCGTCATAAAAATAACAAATCAAAAGTAGTAATTTTTCAAATATCTCTTTAGCAAGCTCAAATTTGAAGATATGAAACAGCGTTATTAAACAATTACAAACCTGAAGAAATGGCAATTTTGGCGTTTTCATTGCCATGAGAGGAAATTATTATTTCCTTAGAGGGACGCATATATTGCGATATTTTGCAATATAGTCGGGAAGAGAAAATCGTTAGTCAACTGCAACTGAGCCGAGTGAACGATAACAACTATGTCTTACGTCTCCTTGTTTAAAAATATACCAGAACTATTAAGCCAGCCAATTGGGATAGCAGCTATTGCTTCTCTTGGGATTCACGGTGCGATCGCGATGATTGTGCCATTGATGCCTATGGATTCTAGCAAACCCAAAGATACAGCATCATCAAAAAGCGTCGGGCTTTTGGAATTGAGCCAAGCGGATCAAAGTCGTTTGCCAGAAAGCACCCCCAAAATTGGTCTACAACAACTTCCTCCAATAGCGCCGCTTTCTGCGCCTAACTTTAGCGCCCAAGCTGGATTGTCCCCATTGGTAGCACCGCCATCCGGCAGCCAACTAGTACTGCCTCCGCTACCCCCATCATCGAATAACTATCGAGTCTCCTCATTGCCTACAAGACAGTCTTTGCGGATGATTCCTAGTGATAATTTGCGATTTGATGCTTCTAAATTTGACAACTCTAAATTCAATAGCAGCCCCAAATTTACTCCATCAGTTCCTCGTGTAAATGTCACTGATACCAAATACGAGGCATCTAAGCCGTTAGATGTAAATAGGTTGCCGATATTGCAGTCGCAGCAAATACCTAATGATATTCTGCAAAATGCTCAATCTCAGAACCTTTCTAACAGTAACCCTATTACACCAGTACAGGGAAATATCGCTCCACAAATAACGCAGCCGGTTAATAATGCGTCTAAGCCTATGGCTCAAAACCAGCTCATAAATTCTTTAAAACAAGCTCCGAGGGCTGGGGATAGCTTAACCCTAATTAGGGGAACCACATCACAAGCGCCTGATTTATCTCGAAAAGGGACTGAGTTGGCGATCGCACAGCTAGATTCATACGCAAACCTGAGAAAAGAAGTTCAGCAACAATACCCCAACGCAGAACAAAAACCAGTCATTCGCCAAACGTTACCCACAGATAAGCCAAATCTTCAAGGCTCTGTTTTGGGTGTATTAGTGGTAGACCCTGATGGTAAGGTTCTAGATATCAAGTTTCAAGACAAGCTAGTTTCCCCGGAATTGCAATTAAAAGCTAGGGAATACTTCAACAAGCAATCCCCCAAGGGAGATAAACGGATCAGTTCCTATCCCTTTAACCTAGATTTCCAAAACAGTACTAGCAACAGCACTGGGACTACTCCATTATCTACACCTGGCATCAATAACAATCAGCTTACCCCTTTACCAGCAGCTACTTCTAAACCATTTCCCGATCTGCGAATCAGAAATAACCAGATATCGCCTTCATCAACAAGTATTCTTAAACCATTAGCTGCACCGGGAGTAAATGGCAATCAGCCTGTGTTAACACCCGCAGCTACCCCCAAACCATTATCTGAATTGCAAATCAGAAATAACCTCACACCTTCATCGGCAGCTAATACTTCGAAACCCTTAGTGCTACCAAGAGTCAATAAGATTCAGGCTACACCCTCTACTGAATCCGATAAAAAACTAGTAGAACGGTTGCGTGAAGTCAAGGAAAACAGAGACAAGTCTAATCCAGAAAAATAATCACTTGCTGGTGATTTGGGATTAAAAACTAGGTAAAGGGGTGGTTATAAACCGCATCTATACAAATAAAACCCACGGCAGTGGGTTTCAAATTTTCTTTAGCCTGCTTCCTGTGGCTAAGTTTGTGTAGCCGTGAGTTTTATTCACTTTGGTTCTAAGTTGACACGTATGAGTATTGCTGTGCCCCTAAGAGGTTGTTTGAAAAGTATTTCGCTGTGACTTTAGACACTTTTAGATCCCCCCTAACCCCCCTTAAAAAAGGGGGAACCGGAGTCAAAGTCCCCCTTTTTAAGGGGAGCCAGTGCGGTCTTCTCCCAAAGGGAGAGGCTAGCGCCAAGGGGGTTTCCCCCATGAGCAACTGGCGTGGATTTAGGGGGATCTAGAATGTTTTGCTACCAAGAAGAGGACTTTTCAAACAACCTCTAAGAGTGATCTATATTCCATACAGTTGAGAGCTAGCTTACCAGCCTTGTTCTGCATTCTGAAAAACGTAAGCAGCTACCTCTAGGATCTCTTCAGCACTTAACTTTCCTTTAAAGGCAGGCATGGCATTTTTACCATTTTGGACTTGGTGGATAATCGCCTCGATTGAGTCGCTATCATAATTTTCTAGGTATTTTGACAATGCTCCCTTTTTCAAGGTTTTCTGGCTAATAAGGATATTACCGCCACCTATATGGCAAGAAGCGCAGTTAGCCTCGAAAATTTTAGCACCGTTGGATGTTTCGGCAGCTAGTGCTGGACTAATGAATGTCAATTTGAATAGAGCGATCGCTATCATTAAGATTAATAAAAGTATTCTCAAGAGAATTTCCTCGCAACAAGCCTCCAGCAAGAGTATAAACGTGATTAATCCCTGATTAAGTCAAATTTGATCAAAATTGGCGGTAACGAATTCATCCCTCAATCGCTACAGATTGTTTAGCGTTTTAGGGGACGATAAGACTCGTTACCGCCATTTATCCATTGTGTGCGTCACTCTAGGAGCGTGGCGTGTTGCTATGAGGTAATTTCACAGAGAGAGAAATCATCTTCTGTCAACGAGGACGTTTCTAGCCTTGGACAGTAATTTTACCAACCATGCCAGCACCACGGTGAGGTTCGCAATAGAAGGTGTAGTCACCAGCAGGTGCGTCTGCGGGGAAAGTGGTTGTTTCCTTTTTACCAGCACTCATCAGCAAAGTCTTATGAGAAAGAGATTTTGCTAAAGCGGCATCCTTAGCAGGGTTTTTGGCAGGGTCAAACACAACGTTGTGGGGAGGAACTTTATTGTTCACCCATTCAATTGTGTCACCTGGTTTAATGGTCAAGTTTTTCGGTTCAAATGCTAGTAGTCCTTTATCGCTACCCAATTTCACCTGGTAGGTTTCAGCAGAAGCGCTGGGAGTAAAAACTACAAAACTACTAACAACTAAAATG
>NZ_JADEXU010000032.1 GCF_015206895.1 Nostoc sp. LEGE 12450
TCAAAAATGCTTGAAACCCAAATATATCAAAAAACTAGGCTTAACGATGTCAAAGTCTCTCTGCATATACAGATGACTCAGCGAAAGCAGATTGTGATCAAAAAATTGCTGGCGAAGTTTCCGCAGTGGGGGGCTGCGATTGTGGGTGGGGTGTTAGTTGATTGGGAAGATTCGCTAGGAGAGCGGCAAGAGCTTTTCTGAACGCTATGTCAATAATTCCTCGCCTATAACTCGTCCTAGAGGTTTTTTATAAGTGAAGGTAAAAGTATTACCATTGTTAATGACTTGTCGTATCTCTTCACACATTGGGTATTCACCTATCCCACTCAACCTTACCCAAGCTTTATATCTGGTGAATACAACAAATAGCTGGTTGCGAAGGCTTATACTGCTGGCAGAAAATTTGACCCCTCAAAACTTTTCAAACACCCTCTAAGCAGTAACTAATGTCTTTAATTCCTCAGTTTTTAATCTTGGCCCATAGGATGTAACAATCTTAGAAGCTGCGGCCGATGCTAATTTTCCGGCTTCTTCATAGCTCATACCTTGGGTAATTCCATAGAGGAAAGCTCCTGCATACATATCTCCTGCTCCCACTGTATCTACAGCTTTTACTTGAGGTGCAGTGATTTCGATTAATTTCTGACCGTCAAATACTACTGAACCCTTGGCACCGCGAGTAATGGCAAATTTCTTACTCAGGGTTTTTAGTTTGTCTATAGCTACTTGAAAATCTTGTGTATCTGCTAGTTCTAATGCTTCACTTTCATTAGCAAAAATCAAATCTAAACCAGGCCCAATGATATCTAATAACCCATCTTTAAAAAATTTCACCATGTTGTAATCAGATAGGGACATGGCAGTTTTTACACCTGCCTTTTCAGCTATTTCTCTCGCCTTTATAGCTGCTTCTTTTGCTGTGGGAGAAGTCACTAAATACCCTTCTATATATATGTATTCTGAATCAGCAAGCGCTGATGATACTAGTTCTTGTGTAGAAAATTTTTCAGTAATTCCCAAAAATGTATTCATGGTGCGATCTGCATCAGGAGTTACTAACACCAAACATTTGCCTGTAATTCCTGATTGGCGATCGCCATTTTTTAAGTTGGTATCTACCTGAGAATTGAGTAAATCTTCGATGTAAAAGTCTCCAAATTCATCATTAGCCACTTTACAGGAATAAAAAGCTTTTCCTCCTAGTTGACTAATTGCCACTATTGTGTTCGCTGCTGAACCTCCACAACTCTTATGGCAATGAAGATTTTTAAGATTTTCCAAAATATGATTTTGACTATCTTCATCAAGGAGTGTCATTACACCTTTATCAATCTTTAACTCTTGTAGTAACTCTGGAGATACTTCGTATTCTATATCTACTAAGGCATTACCGACACCATAAACATCATATTTCTTGCCCATTGTTTATCTCCGAGAATAATTTCTGTCTGACTCGAACAAAACTGATAATAACAGATAGACAACTCCTTAAGAGTTGCTTGTCGATAATTTCGTAGACCCGCATTTTTTCAGTGTCTTTGGGCTACAGCAGTTTTATCTCTGCAAAAAAAATTATCTCCGAAAGCGGGTTGTTTATTTTTAAGCAGGACTTGTCGGTTCAGAGTTAAGGAGGCAGGAGGACGAAGGCAGGAGGCAGGAGGTAATCCCCATAAATAAATTTAGGGGATTTATAATGGACGCTGTATTTTTTGCGTTACGCGTCTCAAAATACATTTTTTTACCTTTATTCATAAATAAATTTAGGGGCTTTAAACCCGTTTGGCAGAGGGCAAAAATATATTTTCTTCCTCCTGCCTTCTGCCTCCTGCCCTCTGCCTTTCTTCGGTAATCACTCCTCGAAATCATCTATCGGTGTTTCAATGCTTATTACCGCAAATAAACGCTACAATGATGCGGCAATTTCAGCAGATAATTATGGTCATGTTCGATAAAAAAATAAATCTATATGCATAGACGAGCGCCCTTATATTTGTTTTTAGGAGTATTAACAAGTTCTAGCTGTTTGATCTTCAGTGTAGTAGCCCAAGTCCCATCTAATTCGCAGCAGTCCTCGACTCGGAGTGAAGCTGAAGCTGCTAGTTGGTTTGAGGCCCATCGCGCCCAGCCAGCCGCTTTACGAGCATTTGTACAGCGAATGCCGAAGGGAGGAGATATCCACAGTCATCTAAGCGGGGCTGTGTACGCAGAACACTATCTGGAGTGGGCTGCCACCGATGGGTATTGTGTGAATCCAAAGGCAGGGACATTAGTTGAGCCTAAAGCTTGCGGTCAGGACATTAGTTATTTTCCAGCCTCAGAATTGTTAAACCGAGCATCTATTTATGATTCCCTAATAAATCGTTGGTCTACTCGTAACCTCCAATTTTCTGGAAAATCTGGACATGACCAATTTTTTGACGCTTTTAGTGGTTTTGGGACAATATCAGACTCTACGAGCCGTCGGGATGATATGGTCGCGTCAGTAGCAAATCGGGCAGCTTCGCAGCATATTACATATCTAGAGTTAATGCTTACCGTTCAGGGCAGTGAGGTTCGACAACTAGGGCGTGAAGTTGGTTGGAATAAAGATTTTGCTCTGATGCACCGTCAACTGCTCAAACGAGGATTAACCAAGCTAGTGACACTCGGCAAGCAGCAATTTACACAGTTAGAGCGCGAAGTCTCGAAAACACTCGGTTGCGGCACTGCATCAGCACAGCCTGGATGTGTAGTGAAAGTGAGTTATTTGCAGCAAACGACAAGAACAAAGTCGCCTGTTGAAGTGTTTGCTCAGTTAGCTTATGCCTTTGCACTAGATTCATCGGAAGAGCGGGTAGTTGGCATTAATCTAGTCGCCCCAGAAGACAACCCAATTGCACTGCGCGACTACACTCTGCAAATGCAAATGCTGCAATTTTTCAAACGCCAATATCCCGATGTCAAGGTCGCGCTCCATGCCGGAGAGTTAACCCTGGGTTTGGTTCCGACCGAGGATTTACGTTTTCATATTCGGCAAGCTGTAGAAGTGGCACAGGCATCTCGCATTGGACATGGTGTGGATATTCTTTTTGAGGAGCGTCCCTTCGAGTTGATGGAGCAAATGCGGCGACTCGGTGTGTTGGTTGAAATCTGCCTGACCAGTAATGAGGTTATTTTAAATGTCCAAGGAGATCAGCATCCTTTTAGGGAGTATTGGAAGGCTGGAGTACCAATGACCCTTGCTTCTGATGATGAAGGCATTTCCCGCATCGATTTAAGTCATGAGTATCTGTTAGCGGCAACAAGATATAGGCTGGGATATAAAGACCTCAAGCGACTGGCTCGCAACAGCTTAGAATATAGTTTCGCTCCGGGAAATAGTCTCTGGGAGTCGCCTGAGTTTAAGGCAATGGTTTCAGCTTGTGCAAGCAATACCCCTGGTGAAACCTCTGTTTCTCAAGGGTGCAGTGCTTTTTTGCACAAGAGCGATCGCGCGCGGATTCAATGGCAGCTAGAGTTGGAGTTTGCTCGGTTTGAGTCATTGCAAAACTGGCTTTGATTGACTTTCATGAAAATGTAGAATAATAAACAAAGCTAAACCAAAATTGCGAGCAATACAGAAAATCGCCAAGGTAGATCGGGTATCATCATCGAATCTGCCTAAAGCGTGTCCAATTCCTAGAGAGGCAATCACCATAATTACGATCGCTACCAGTGGTAATTCCCCAACTTTGGAAAACATTGGCAGCCCTAAGATGCAGACTAAAACAACTAGCGCCAAAAAGAGACTGTTAGCAATAAAAGTCAAGGGTTTAGCAATCTGTTGGGTAAATGTAGGCGTGAACTTTTGCATCAAAATACCGAGACTGACGGGTAATAACTGCACCATAATGGCTTGTTGGGCAACTTCTAAAATTGCCACCTTTTGTGAAATACTCGCAAATAAGGTGGCGAAAATTGCCAAGACAATGGGAGTAACAAAAACCGCAAGTATTGCCAGAGTTAGCTGAAGACTTGCTGAGTAGTGGAAGCTGCCTCCAGCCTGTTGCGTTAGCTCTGCTCGCCGTAGGCATCGCTTTGTGGTCAGAGGGGCACCTGGAGAAACTGCAAGTATTGCCAATCCGATCATCACTGCCGATGGTAAGTTAAACAGTTTCAGCAGGAGAATAACCACTAGAGGAACCAGCACAACAACCGCTAAAAGCGCACGGAATACTAAGGCAGGTTTTCGCCAGAAGGACAGAATGATAAAGGCGGAAGGTTCAGCCGTCTCTGCTGTAGGAGGGGAGGTAAGCCCTAATCTCGGACGAAAGTCTAAGTTTAGGCACTCCCCTGTGATTACAGAAGCCCCAACTTCAACCGTACTCGGTAAGTTGGGGTAGTTCACTAACCCTTGGAACCCAATCAGCTAGACCTATTTTCAGATTTGACTCTCACGCCAGCACTTTTAACACAGACATTGGTGATGAGCCAAAAAACACTACTGCGCTGGAAGTCTCAGATTTTCGATTATCAAGCTGTTATTGAGAGATCAAGCAATTTGCAACTTTATGAACCCAAGTCATATATAATTATCACCTATGAAATTATTCAAATACCCAATTAAGCTTGCTTCTTCTTGTGTTGTCGCCTGTATTATCGCTTCAATGGCTGCGGTAATTGCTCAACCCAAACCTTCACAAACCAATTCGGGAATAAAATTAACACCGACTCAGTTAAAAATTTTGCGTTCATTAGGCTTAAAAATAGCATTACCAAGTTACGTACCTACAAATTTTCATGCCGACAAGGTAATAGTCTCGGCTGGGCGCGAAAATGTTGACAGTTTGCGTTACTTAATTGTTTACCAAAATTTAAGTGCAGATAAATGCTTTGCGATTGAGTCAGTATCTGGGGGTATTGGCGACTTACCTTCTGGGTCGCGCAGTTACCCGATAAATTCTCCGATATTTGGAAAAAGCACATTGGAACAAGGATTATACGGTAATGCCAAACAACCAACATTGCTATCGCAGTGGTGGGGAGAGCAAAATGGCCCCTTTTACAGATTTGTTGGTATGGGAGTAATGCCAGAATTGTCTAATTGCAATAACGTTACTCCCCAAGAAGCAGTCAAAGTTTCACAGTCGATTCGATACTTGAATTAATAGATTATGGCTTTGCAGTGATTAGATTGCTAGTGGTAAAGCAATTCATCTATGGTGCTACTTTTTCTTTAAACTGTTTTCCAGCAGAAAACGCAGGCACTTTGGTCGCTGGAATTGTCATTGGCTCATTGGTTTTGGGATTACGCCCTTCGCGTTCTGAGCGATCGCGTCGTTCGAATGACCCAAACCCTACGAGCGTTATCTTCTCTCCATTGGCTACAGCTTCGATAACTACTGACAAAAAAGCACTGATGACTTCATCAGCTTGCTTTTTTGTGATGTTGGTCTTTGCTGCTACAGCATCTACTAATTCGCCTTTGTTCATAAATCACCCTGAAGCATTGCCAGTATTGGAAATGTAGCATTAATAACTCTTATCAGTAAAGGGGGAAAAGGAGTAATTTTTTAGCAACACGCGAAAATTAACAATGCACGACTACTGTGGCGACTTTGAATTAATGGGTACAGCCAGTTGAGTTTTAGTGATTTCCCGAACATGATATGGTCCATGCAAAAATAACTTGAACACTTTTGATGGATCTGCAATGCAAATATGCTCCAAAACTTCTGTTGGCAGAACAACAAAGGTCGTTTAAAAGACTTTTGATTTTTGACAGTACATAACATCTGAGCGCAAAATGTAATGTACTTTCGCCCTTGGTTAACAGGAGTGCTTTCATGTACTAGTTTATGGACAAAGCACAAAGCCATACCTGTTACTGCAACCACAGTGATACTAAGTAAGTGTTTATAGTATCGCCTATCAAAATGAAAACGGGTTTCGCCACCTACAAAACCTTGATTAAGATAAATCATGAAGCTCAATAGACTTTTCTCACCGTTAGATCGCAGATAAGAACCATCATGATGAATCGCAAATCTCTGCCCTGGATAATAGCGATAGAAACGAAAACGCTCATTCAGCCCCACTGCTTCCCATCTGCCAATGATATTAGGAATATAATTTGACACGCGCTGCCATAAATCAAAAGCCCGTTGCGGATCATCTAGGATAACGCACTCATTATTGCGGATATCAGGACGTATTTCAAAACCTCGTAAGGTAGTAATTGGGGCATCTGCATAACCGATGTTTTCGGTTAAAGCAATATACTCCGCACACTCTTGTGGTGAAAGAATATTGTCTATAGTGAAAATTTCATTGTTTAGCAAATTTTTTTTTAGTTATGGTTGAGTATGAAAGCGTTCCTAGTGATTAGGCAAATCATCATCTCATTTATCATAGTTTCAACAACAATGCCGCCAACCGAGCTTCATCAGCCCAGCATCCATCCCTCTGAATGTAGCAAATATTATTTTGATCTTCCTCTTGAGTTTCAGTTACAATTCCCTTGAATGCAAAGAACAGCTTGAACATTAGGCTTGCTGATATGGAGATTGGCACCAGAAGATTTCTGCTACGTGATTTCGTTGAGTTAGATCGATCGCCATTCCTGGACTATCAAGCTGATCCGCGCAACCTGAGATTTTATGGACCAGATGAGGCGAGTCCCGAACATACAACCCGTTTGTTTGAGACATTTCAGAGGTGGGCTGCCGATCGCCCCAGGCTCAATTACCAACTTGCGATCGTGCAGCGACAGGAACCTGACGCGCTGATCGGCTGCTGCGGACTGCGGGGAATGGAGTGTGAGGCGGGCGAGATGGAATTGGGCATTGAATTTGCACCAACCTACTGGGGTCGCTATGCCTATGCGATCGAGGTTGGGCGTGCCCTGCTCGACTTTGGGTTCAGGGAACTAGGGCTGGAGGTAATATCTGGTTCTACTGTGAGCGCAAATGCGCGAAGCAATCGGTTGGCAGAATGGTTCGGGGCGGAGGTGGTGGCCATTCGTCCAGGCTCATCGTGGATGTCCGCTCGTGGTTGGAATGAGGTACATTGGCGGATCGCAAGAGAGATGTGGGAGCGTCGCATGGCTAGATAACATAGTTCCTAAGCCGATTTACTATTTTCTTTTTCTGGAAAGTGACAGAAGAGAGTTAATTACCAAAGTATGAATTGGCAAAGGAGCGAAACTGATGAGTTCATTTGTACTTTGTTTTCAAGATATTGATAAAACAAAACTCAAGGTTGTTGGGGGTAAAGGCGCAAACTTGGGGGAACTTTCCAAGATTGAAGGAATCCGCATACCGGATGGCTTCTGTGTTTCTACTGAAGCCTTTAAAAGAATCATTGCGGAAACGTCGTCGATTAACGAATTACTCGATCGGTTATCGCATCTACTGGTGGAAGACCGGGATAAAATCGGTGAACTTAGCGGTGAGATTCGCTCTTTCATCGAAGGGATAACCATTCCTCAAGACATTAATCAAGAGATCGCCAGTCTCCTCTCCAGGTTTGATGAAAAAAATGCCTATGCAGTATGATCCAGCGCAACCGCAGAGGATTTACCAACTGCCTCTTTTGCAGGGCAGCAGGATACGTATTTGAATATTATCTCAAAGGAAGCAATCTATCAGCATATCAGCAAGTGCTGGGCATCGCTATTTACCGAGAGGGCAGTAATTTACCGCCTTCAAAACGGCTTCGACCACCGTAAAGTCCACCTGTCTGTGATTGTTCAGAAGATGGTCTTTCCGCAGGTGGCAGGAATTTTGTTTACTGCCGATCCCGTCACTTCTAATAGAAAGGTGTTATCCATTGATGCCAGCTTCGGACTTGGTGAGGCTATGGTCAGAGGCATTGTGAATGCTGATATCTATAAAGTGGGTAACGGCAAGGTTATCGATAAGAAGATATCCACCAAGAAGGCTATTTATGCCTTAAAAGATGGTGGTACAAAAGAACAGCAGATTGAGCCTGAGAGACAGAATAGGCAAGCGCTGACGGATGAGCAGATTTAATACTAAATATAAAACTGCTTGCAGTTGGGAATAATCGTCAAATGAATTGCTAGTAATCTTTTTGAGATATCTCATCAAGATAAATTTTTGTGTAAAACAATATACTTATTTTAAATAAAATTACTTATCACTTAATTTTGATTTTTAGCGATGCTTTCGGCGGGCGCAGGCATCGCAGTTTTTTGAGTCGCCTAACAAAATCGCATTGCTCCCTACGGAAATATTCTTAGCTCCACAGATATCCTCACACTTGCTGCGGAGCCTGACACAATAGTTCGCACCCCGCCAAAGGCTAGATATGCCCTTTTTTATTTCTTGAGACGAGAAGAAACTGCACCTAAAGCTCCGAAGATCAATAGACCTATGGCTAAAGAAGACTCAGGCACTTTTGTATTAGGGACGACATTTAAAGATAATGGAAAGGGAATACGTATGACACCATATCCATTACCAGTTGTAAAGCCAACATCCTCAACTTGGGCATCTTCATAAACTATTTGAAGTCCACCACCAGCACTACTGACATCTTGTAAAAAAGCATCTGCTAAACCTGCCGTTAAGGAATTTAATCCAGCAGGTTTACTCGCACTAAATGGGTCAGTAAGAATGGCTTCGCTATCATCCAGCGTTGCAGAAGTAGGGCCGTATTCGAGAAATGAATAAAAAGGAGTATATCCAAAATCAATTATCTTGGTGGTGCCATAAGTTAGATATAACTCGACATCATCTGGGTTGGCGGTATAAATTCTTTCTTCCAGTGATGAATCGGGACTGGAAAACCAATCCTTTCCAAGCTTGTCATCCCCTAAGTTCCAGGTAGTAGTAAAATCGCGATCGCTTTTTTGTCCGTAGCTAAAGCCAATCCCATCTAGGGAAAGATTATTATTGGTCAGATAATTGTAAAAGTTAGAGAAGCCACTGGTGATATTTTGTAAAGTAGCTGATTTGGTAGCACCACTTGGAGGCTCTTCAGGACTTTTATTCCGACCTGTTGTGTAATAGGGGGCGATATTGCCTGGTGAATTCAGAGCTTTTTCAGTGTGTCCACGATCTGGAGTACCTTTTATTAGGTTGAAAAAAGCTGTATATCCTTGGTTATCGGAAGGAGTTCCAAAAAAGAATAGCTTGTTGTTAGATTCGATTGGTCGTGCGGAAATATTCTGAGCTGTGTCGTAGTTAAAGCTTACAGCTTTAGCAGGTAAAGGCGCGATCGCTGCAAAAGCGGTGGTTAAACCAAGAAATATGGAAAGTTTATAATTAGGCATATTTTTAACCAAGTTTGAAGTGTTTGACTAATGTGAAATCTTTTTCTTTTGGCTGTAATTACCAAAGACTGTTTCTCAGCATTGTGAGGCTTAGGGTTCATAGTTATTCTTAGATTAGAGCTAAGTTAACTATTAGAGGAGAAGATGTTATCTTACATCCACTTTTTGGTTATGAACTTACACACCTCTGACTTGTTTTTTTTGTTGTTTTCTCAGAGTGGCTGCACCTAAAGCTCCAAATATTAACAATCCTAAACCTGATGAAGATTCAGGTATATTTCTACTCTTGCTTACAGCTCTTATTTGAAACGGAAAGTTAACATAAGTTACGTCATAGCCGTTGTAAGTAGTAAATTCAGCTTTAAGTGCAGAGTCTTCACTAATACCCTGAACACTTCCACCCGCAGCAGCCAAATCCTGTAAAAAGGCATCGGCCAATCCCGACACTAAGGGATCTAAACCTTCTGCTTTGGTCGCTGGAACTGGGTCATTTAAAAAAACATTAAAATTATCACTGACTGCGCGTGTAGGGCCTTGGTCAGCAGCAAAATAAAAAGGTGAATATCCAAAATCAACTATCTTAGTTGTTCCATAGATTAAATAGTTTTCCTCATCATCTAGACCAGTTCGATAAATTCTTTCTTCCAGAGTTGAATCTGGACTGGCAAACCAATCTTGACCTAATTTATCTTCACCTAAATTTAACGCCTTAGTAAAATCCCGATCACCTTTTTGCCCATAAGTATAGCCAATACTACTGAGTGGAATATTATTATTATTTAGGTATTTAGAAAAGTTAGGGAAACCTTTGATATTTTGTAAAGTTGCTGAACGAGTAGCAGTATTTGGAGCCGGACTAGTAGGACGACCTGTTGTATAGTAAGCTGAACTACCTGGCAATGCATTCTTGGCTATGCTTACGTGACCTGCATCTGGGGCATTAGGGTCGAGATTATTTAGAAGTGCATATCCCTCATTCTGAGAAATATCTCCAAAAAAATCGAGTACGTAGTCAGAGTCAATAGGTCGTGTTGAAAAACTTTTGATTTTGCTATAGTCAAAAGTCGCTGCTTGAGCAGTCACAGGTGTCAAGGTTACAGCAGTAACCATTAGTCCTAGAAATAGGGAAAGTGTAGAATTAGCCATCGTTTGAACAAACTCCTTTGAACACGTTTGGATAGGTTCGACTTTTAGCGTAGTGCATTGATAGCTACACCTAAAATAAAGCCTTATGTAAGAATTTAGGTGATGCCAAATTATTTCAAGTGTATTGATAGGTTGAAGTCAATTCTAAAAGTGACTCTCGAAGGAATGCATAAATACCTAAATCCTTACAAATTGACAATACAAACTTATAATGTGGAACGATTACGCCGTTTACCTATAGCTAGCGCTGCACTAGCAGCAGTTAAGATTGCCAATGTACTTCCAGGCTCAGGAACTTGAGTGGCAACAACATCTATAAAAGCTCTTTCTCCTTGAGCTTCGCCCAGCTTCAAACCAGCAATTGGTGTACTAGCTCCAGCAGCTACAAGCAAATCGCTAAACTCTTGACTTGCTATCAAATCTATATTTTGGAGAGTCCAAGTATTAGTATTAAGATCAAAAGTAGGAGAACCTGATGATTCCACATCAAACAAACGTAAACCATTAGATTCTACATAAAAATTAAATCCTGAATCAAAGTCGATCGCGAAACCATTGAAATCAACACTTTGAGAAGGCAAATCTAGCTTACTCGTATCTACATTGAAAACTACCCTGCCTGAAAACCTTTCTATTTCACCCAGAGGAATGTAGACTTTTGTTTCAGGATCATATCTGAACTGAAAATCAGTGCCTAGAACATTGGGATCTGAACTGGGAGGAAGTAAGGCCAAGCCATAGGTAAAACCAGGATCTGGCTCAGTTGTACTTTCTCCCCCGCCTAAAGATAAGCCTAGAGATTCTAGGACAGTGAGTGCATTAGGATCAAACCTAATACTTTCTTTGCCACCTATTTCTCTATAGATTCTAGACTCAGCATGAACCGCTAGAGGTGCGGATACTAAAACAGTGGTAGTCAGCCCCAAAATTATTAGCGGGTTATAGTTAAGCATAGGTTAAGTTTGAAAAAGTTTGAAAGAACGTATCTTGCTTTTAGAGGATCTGCAAAATTGCTTTGCCAGTTTCATTTTTGAATTGATTAAATCAATGCTGAGAAACTTGGAAAAACCTAGCATTCTATTAAGTTTTTTTAGCAACATTTACTGTTAACAGAGTTAATTTTACAGTATATCTTATAGAAAAAGTTATTTATTTTCTATAGCAACTTTAAATGAATTGTGAATAGTGCATTCCGTAAGATGCCTTATTCATAAGCCTTCCAAATTTTCTCTGTTCAAATATAAAATTGGATTACTATATAACCTATAAGAAATGTTTAACTTTGTTGAACCATATCATGGAAAGCTCTATTTTTGAGCTTGCTGTATGAAATTAATTAAATGAATCTAGAAGATAGAAAACACAGTTCAGGATAACTTAAAAAAGTTTTGCATTTTGAGAATTGCATTTGACAAAGTGCTACTTTTTATGTGTGGTTCTTAACATTTCTTAACTTGAAAAGTCCTACAGCAAGGGTGAGATACCAGATATTCAACAGCGTCATGCTGATGAACACCACCGGGCCCACATATATGCCAAAGTCTTTAACTAAACTCACGAGCCATCCGATCGCAACAACCATACCAACCCAGCCAATCCAGCGTGACACTAACCCAGAGCGCAGCAGTGCGATCACAATCAACCCAACCCATAAGGCGGTGAACATCTGTGTCCCAAGATGCTCGCCAATCTTACCTGCATACAAATTGAAAGCGTCATAGACCAGTGCAATAGTCTCGCGTGTGGCGGGAGTCGTTTCCGGATTGACATAGGTGTTTGCCAGAAATGGCATAAGAAAAAGCCAGCGCAAGATTCCTAGACTCTTCATGACACCGCTTAACACACCAAATGTGGTAGCGATCGCCAAGAGTAGCCCATTCTCTCTAGCCAGTACTCGTTGCAGCAACAAAGAAAGCGGGATTACCAGAATTGCTGAAAGCATATAGCTGTAATAGCCTGCGATTACAGCACTTTGCCGTTGAGCAACTAAGGGTAAGACCACACTTGCGGGTTCGTCCAAACCTGCTGGCCAATTTACTGCGTTAGACAGCACCCTAAAAGCAGTCATAAAAAGGATAACTTCTAGTACCAGAAACAGAGCAGTTAGTTTAGGTAAGGACACTGCGGATGCTCGCTCGTTATGATTAGTGTGCATAGTAGCGTTTTTCATGTATGCAACTCCTTTGTAGACGCTGCTACACCGTGAGAGTTAGAAAGTAGAATTGGGAATTGTGCCATTGGTTATTGTATGTAGTAAAGTAGCTCAACTCAATCAGAAACGAGCAAATTACTGCGATCGCTTCGCTGTCAATAAATCTTAAAACCAAAGTTATATCCTCTGGGATAAAGTCATCCGAATGCCATGACGCGGTAACAAAGAAACCATTGCAGCCGGCTCTACTGGATGTCCCGGTACTAATTCTAAACGGTAAGCTTGTGCTACCAAAGCAATAACCAACTGTATCTGCATAATAGATAAATTGTATCCAAGACAAGCACGAGGCCCGATGCTAAAAGGAATGAAAGCCGCGCCAACACGATTTCTAGCACGCTCTGGTGTAAAGCGTTCCGGGTCAAAGCCTTCTGGATTATCCCAATATTGTGGGTTGTGCTGTACTCCATATATGTTGAATAGAAGCATAGATTTAGCTGGTATGTGTACACCACCAACTTCGTCATCTTCGAGCGCTTCCCGACCAATCACCCAAAATGGTGGATACATCCGTAGTGTTTCCTGTACAATCATCTTGGTGTAATTCAACTTTGGCAAATCGTCGAAAGTTGGTTGGCGATCGCCAAGTACTCTCACTAGTTCAGCTTGCATCTGACGCTCAACATTTGGGTTGAGTGACAACAAATGCCAGACCCAGGATAGCGCCCTTCCAATCGGTTCAAAGGCGGGTAGAAGAATCCACAAGAGTCGTTCGCGTAAAAGCTTAGGACTCAAGCCTGTACCCGTCTCATCACGCCATGATTGCAACACCGAAAGCAAATCTTCCTTATTTGTCCCATTATCTCGGCGTTCTTCAATGATTTTGTCTATTGCTGTTTGGAGTGTTTGCACAGCTGCCATATACTTGCGATTGGCTGGTGTGGGAAAGCTCTCTGGTACATTGAAGTTCGATACAGCTGTAGCGTTGAAGTGATTGATGATCGTTTGCATTGCCAGAGCAACATCATCCAAACCAGTGTGGAAATCATGACCAATCAAGGTTTGTGCTGTAAAAGATAGACTGAGCCTCATCATTTCTTCTGCCACATCAAATGACTGATGATTGTCAGCAAAAGTCTGCCAACGAGCCAGCATTTTCTGAGTAGCATTTGCTATGGCACTGTCCATAGTAGCATAGTGTTGAGGCTCGAAAAATGGTCGAATAATTTGACGGTTAATTTTATTAGTCCACCCTTCTCCAAAAAGCAGCTTGGTTTGCATTTCCAAACGCTGGAGCTTTTTATAATTTTTAATATTTTCCTGTAAAGCATACTTAATATAAAGAGGATTATTAATAACAAAAACTTTTTGAAACCCCAGGTTTAAACAAACGATATCTCCATACTGAGCATGAAGACTATAAAAAAGTTGGAGAGGATCATTTGCTAGCCTGTTAAAAGCATTAATAGAACCTAACAAATTTGGCCCCTGAGTTTTTCCTTGAGTTGTATTATGGGTTGATCTTATATCAATAGACATCGAGCATTTCCTTTTAAGTTATAAGTTTTTCTCAGTTGATAAGACTGCTTGCAAAACTTGCATTAGTAAGGGTAGTAAACATCAATCCTACCCAACTAATTGCAACGTATTAACTTTACAATTCTGCTAGTTTTTTAACAGCCTGATTCATTAATTCAAAGCCATTCCGAGTATTTTTATTTAGCTTTTTTGCCATAAGAGGAATAAGTAAACCTACATAAGTTTCCTTCTGAATTAGGCGAACACCTTCACTTCCCAATTCTTCAATAATGAAAGTATGTTCGCCATCAAATATACCAGGTAATATAAACTTACCTTCCCATGCCAATGTCCGATTTTCTTCGTTTTTGACAATTTTCGGGTTAAAAACCATACTCTTTAGACCTGGAGGTTGCACATGGATGGTAATCTTAGCGCCTTTCTGAATCGTTCCTTCTGCTTTGACCAAAAAAGGATTCCAGTTGGAGTAATCATTCAGATTTGTTAGTATTTTCCAGACTTTTTCAGCTTTAGCTGAAATTTCAATATCTGTATAAATTTCCAAAGTATTTCTCCTATTTAGTGTTTGCTTTGCTTGGGGAAATGTAGAAGTGTTCATGTTTTTTATCCTGTTAGCGTTTTTTGTGTAAATAGAAATACAAGTAAGTAGTTTGGATACTAGCTTTGTTGAGCTTTTCTCATTAGTTGAGATAAAAATAGTGCAAACATAATGACAATTAAACTAAATATGTATTGTGGGTTTAAAACTTTCATTACCAATGAGGAAAGTATAGGCCCCGATGCACATCCAGAACCATATATAGCTGTAAAAATTGCACTTCCAGAAGATAATTCATTCCTAGAAAGCTTTGCTCCAATGAGTGCCAGTGATAACGGGAAAATTGGACTCACGCTAGCTCCTGAAGTAAAGGCAAAAATCTGAATAGTAATGAAGTTATCGGCTAACGAAAGAGACAGAATAGAAATTAGTGAGACACATACACAAATTAAAAGAATTTTTAATCTGCTAAATTTGTCTGCTAAATGAGTAACTGGAATAGTCGCAAGCAGACCTCCAATCACGAATACAGTAAAGGTAAAACCTATCTGCGCTACGCTGTAGTTCTGTCGCAGCAGATACACTGGATATAAAGATACTAGAGTAGCTACGGTAAAACCATAGGCAAATGCACCTTGAAGCGGGAGTGTAAGTTTTTTGAACCCAATACGTGACGAAGTTTGAAAAACGATCGCTCTTTCTGGCAGACCTATCCAGACAACAACAATACCACTGAGAACTAAAATACTGCCTAAAAAGAAAGTAATTTTTGGAGAAACACTATAGAGGGCGGAACCTATAACTGGGCCAATACCGAACCCAAAGCTATAAGCTAGAGCATGAAAACCGCTAGCTATTGCCCGATTACTGTCATGGCAAAAGCAGTGTAATCCAGTTTGTCCACACACTAAGTACAAACAGGAAGCAATACCCATGATAGTGCGGATTAAAAACCATAAAGGCAATTGCGTAGTCATGGGAAATAGGGGCGCACTCAAACCCATAAGTGCCAGTCCAAGCATCATAGTTTTACGCAATCCTAATTGACGCAATATGTATGCCACCAAGGGTGTGCCCAGGGTTATCGACATAAAATATACTGTGGAATTAGCTCCAATCCAAACATCATCAACTTGATGTTGAGCCATGAGCGTTGAGATAAAGGGAGTAAACAGCCCCATAGAGATACCGGAAATAAAACCGATAATATATAAGGCTGGTAAACCTGTGGAAAAAGGAGAAGTTGATACTTTTGAAGAAATTTCCTGCATTGTTTTGGTATTATATATTTGCAGTCAGAGTAATATATTGGCGTTGCTGAATCCAAGAATTGAGGAATTATTTTGAGCATTCGAGTCAACAGCAACGACGACTTGCGTCACAAGTACTCTTTAGAGTTATTTGCGCTGCCGAACGCCTTCTTCTACTGGCGATATAACTGCAAGCATATTCTCTATCAAATCCAAGTATTGCTTGCCTAGTTGGTTGATGGTTACAGGAAGATGAAAATTGCGAGAGTATTCGATTTCTAAATGGAAAGTGCCATCGATAATGGAAAAGAAAAACTCTAACAAGGTTGTGCGTTTTTGTTCAGGCGGGGACAAACGCCGATCGCGATCTTCTTCAATGAACTCAAACAACTCAAACACAGGTTGGGTGCGATTCCCCAGGTAATTGGCTCTAATAGATGTCAGATTAGCATCAGGATAGATATAATTTGGCAAGCGATCGCATATCCAATCAAAAGTTACGCCGTTCATTGGCAGTGCATCAAAACCATCTTTGATATGCTTGATGGTTTTCTCCCACTTTTCCTCATAGTTTACCATCACCCCGACCGGGAAATTCACTGCAAAGTTACCAAAGCTTTCCCAGTAAATATGGTTATCGCCCAGATCCCTACCGTGGCTACGATGACTCAATACTACCCAAGAACTGCCACACCAAACAGCCGTCAGTTGGTATAAAGGAGCGAGTAAAAGTGTATACAAGTTGCAACCATAGTGCTGTTTAGCTTTGCGTAACAGTGTGTCACTGTTAGCTTTGGTAAGAGTGAATCGTTCAGTAGCAGCAGAAGCTTCGATGTTAGTCCCCTTGATATGGTCAAAGGGAACATGAAACGCATATTGTCGAGAAGGAAATTGAGATTTCCAATAATCAACGTGGCTGGCCAAAGCTCCTTTTTTGTCTTCTTCGACAAGCAGACGGACAAAATCTGCGTAGGAAGGTGGCGAGGGGTTTTCAAAACTAGGCACACCACCCACCAAAATCCGGTCATAAGCGTACCAAAGTTCTTTAAATAGCACAGTTGTACTGAGCATATCAGCGATGATATGGTGGGCAATCATGGTGATGTCGTAGGTTGATTCATCAACTTTGACCACGATTGTTGCTAATAGCGGCCACTGCTCAAGACGCAGTTTTTGACTACTTTGCTCTATGCGAGAGCGGATTTCGCGATCGCGTTCGGCTGCACTCAGGTGACTACCATCAAAGAAATCTACAGGAAATTGCTTTTCTGTACCCATGATTTGCTGCTGCCATTGTCCATCGCGTTGCACGAACAAAGTACGCAGAGCAGGATGCCGTGCCATCATCAAGTTGAAAGCTTTGTTGAAAACGTCCAGATTCAAAGCTTGGCGGTAGCGAAAACGTGTATACCCCGTCCATTGATAAGGAGGCTCGAAGTATGTCACCAGCCATTTCTGCGCCGGCCCCAGTGGTAAGTATTCTTGAGCAACATCAATGGTTTCCTCAGGTTTTTGTTTCGGCTGACTCTTATTCAGCAGTGCTTGGAGAGCGTTACGATCCAGCTTGCCATTATGATTCTTAGGGAGACTGGGCAACCATTCCACACGTTGCGGAATCATATAATCAGGTAGTAGTCGGGAGAGATGTTCCTTGATTTGGCGATTATCCACCTTGTTTCCAGACAACCAAGCTGTTAATCTTTTCTGCCCAGCGCCATAATCTACAGCTAAAACTGCTGCTTCGCGCACTGCTGGATGAGTATTAAGAACGCTCTCAATTTCTCCTAGTTCTACACGAAAACCCCGAATTTTTACCTGGTTATCAATCCGTCCGTGATACTCAAAACTACCGTCTGGCAATTCCTTTGCCAAATCCCCAGTCCGATAGAGATACTGTCCGGGAATTTCGAGAAATGGATTGAGGCGAAAAGCTTCTGATGTGCGTTGCAAATCATTTAAGTAACCTTTGGCAAGTTGTACACCTCCAATCCAAAGTTCTCCCAACTGCCCAGGTACGACTGGCTGCATTTGCTCATCTAAAATCTTGATGTAAACATTATCAATAGCTTTGCCGATGGGAATTTGATTAGTCACCTGTTCATTAGGACGTTGCTCAATGATATGAGCAGTCACGTCAATGGATGCCTCAGTTGGCCCATAGAGGTTTGCTAGTCCAGTACCCATTCCATACTTGTCAATCCAACGTTGGATAAAAGGTAAGGGCAAAGCTTCACCACTAAAAATTAACCAGCGCAAGCCAGGAAATTCCCAAGATTCATCTTCTAAAGCACTGATAAATTCGCCAAACAATGAAGGCACAAAATGCATAACATTGATTTGGGTATCTTTGATCCACTGAGCGAATTTCCAAGGATTGATCACTGTTTCCCTTTCTACTGGGCAAATAGTCGCTCCCTCCATCAGCGTCCAGAAGAGTTCCCAAACGGAGATATCGAAACAGAAAGAAGTTTTTTGAGCAACTCTGTCTCCAGGTTTCAGGCTGAATGTATTTTGCATCCAGCGCAGGCGGTTCATATAACCCCGATGGTTGAGCATTACTCCTTTGGGGCGTCCGGTGGAGCCAGAAGTATATAGAACCGTCATTAAATCATCGGGATCGTTAGTATAGGACGGATCTTGATCTGAGAAAGTAGACCAAGTATCTTTACTAAGTAAGTTTAGTTCTTTACTGGGAATGAACCCGTCGCCATCGTCCAAAAATAGCAAAGTATGCAATGGTAACTCTGCATCCAAGCACTCTTCAACTTTGTTAGTTAGTTGATATTCAGTTAGCAAAGTGCCAATTTTAGCATGTTCGAGAATGTAACGGATGCGATCGCCTGGGTAGGAAGGGTCAAGAGGAACATAAGCCCCACCAGCTTTGAGGATGCCCAAAATGCCTACTAGCATTAAAGGGTTGCGCTGTGTCATGATGCCGACAAGCGTGTTTGGGCCTACACCCTGAGTCCGCAAATAATTGGCAAGCTGATTAGAAAGGCGATGTAACTGGGCGTAAGTAAGTTTAGTTTCTTGATGTAGAACTGCGATCGCTTCGGGTGTTTGCTGAACTTGTTCTACAATTTTCAGATAAGGAATTTCTGTAATATTGCTCATCTCAATGATTTTCCTCTGAAGTTTTAAATGATTACTTTGAATCTTCAATTCCATTATTTAAAATCTAAAATTTTGTGAGTGTGTTTGCCATTTCTTGCAAACTCCTGCAACTTAATAAGGCTTGGCGATCAACTTTCCCAATTAGCTTTTCTAAGCGGGTAATGATGCGGATACGTTCTAGGGAATCTACACCTAAATCCGCCTCCATATCTTTGTCCATTTCATCGGGACTAATTTGGTAGTGACAAATTTCTTCCGCTACCTGTCGAATTGTGGACTCAATTTTTGCATCTGCTTGTGATACTGATAGTATTTCTATTGGCTGTTGGGATTGAATTGTCAGTGAGCATAATTCCTCTATCTGAGCAATGTATTCCTGCATTAATTGATCAATAAGGGACAGGTCGAAGAATTTGTAGTCATAACTAGCAAACAGATGCAAACTGCCGTCAAATATCTCTTGTAATATATCAATGGTTCCAACAGCATTTATGCCACCTGCTTGATAATCAATTACTTCTACAGGGCCGTATTGAGTTTTGATATGAGTATGCCCTGTGTAGGGAAAGTATAAATTCGATTTCAAGACGCTCCTAAACATAGATAAACTATGCTCAGGTATTTTGCCGTCTTCTAAGGCGATATTGTCCCGGAACATCAGCCCCATCTGGCGAGTCTGCGCTCGGTCTAGACCGCTAGCGATACCATTTTGAACTTCTTGATGTACACGGTTTAACAGAATTTGCCAATCTTCATCCGGTTGTGGTGGCGTAAAACTTAGGGCTAAATTCTGCGCGAAACTACTGACGACATTAGAAGCATCCGCGCCAGGATAAACTCTACCGCCGGTGGGGACTTGAACGATTACAGATTGTGAAGACTGCTGCAACTTGACAACGGCTCGCAGAAAAGCTCCCAGCAGCAAAGAATTTACAGGTAATCGCCAGTCACGGGTACGTTCAATCAGTTTAGCAGTGCGATCGCGTCCGAGAATGTACCTTTGAGTATGGAATTGAGGGCGTGGGTGGTCAACAATATCGCCTTTGGGGTTCCAGAAGTAAGAATCTTTACCTTGGCTACTAGTGTAGGCTGCCAACGCTCGGTCTTCTTCGGGATCGTGCCAAGCGTTCATGGCTTGCACTAATTGGCGGTAATCTTCTAAGGTCGTAGCTGGAGGCAGATCGGGCTGATCATTGCAAATATAGGCGCGATAAATTTCGAGAAATTCACGCAATATGAGATGATTTCCGAGAGCATCAGAAATTAGGTGTTCGTTGCCTAAAAATAGCTGATATACCGAATCTTCTAAGCGCAATACAGAAAATTGATGCAATGGCCATTGAGTTAGAGGCCATTCATAATTTAACCAGCGATCAACTTCTGCCTGTACAGCCTGCTCTTTAGCATCACTGTTAAGATGTCTAATATCTGTAACTGGAATTTCTGGAGGAGTTGGATCTTCCATAACTTCCATTAAGTATTCATTAAAGCGAGTCGCACCCTCTGGGACATGGAAGCGCGATCGCAACATAGGATGCCGAGACAGCAAGTTTTTCCAACTCTGCCAAGCAATATCTAAGTCGAAAGACCCTTGTAAACGCAAACTAGAAAACAGGCTGTTGGAATTTACCACCCAGTGACCTAATAAGTGAAAATACTGTCCATGAAGCATTTCCAAATTATTTATTTCACCCTGTGTAGTCATTTTTTCTGGGTTAATAACTACAGCGTTTCCACCACTGACGATGTTTTGCTCATCCGAGCTTTGCCACTCATCAAATATCTGAATTACTTGCCTTAATGTTTGCAACTGCATCAAGTCTCGCAAAGAGAACTTGCTACTAAATGATGTCTGTTGGTCTACTGGAACCAATTTTATCAGACCGCTCATCAGTTGCATCATCATGATTGAATCCAATCCCAGGTCTGCCTCTAGGGAAATATCCAAATTTAATTGTTCTAACTTGAGTCCTGTTGTCTTAGCAGCTAGAGCCAGGATACGCTCCTCTAGGGTTGTATCAGAGATGCTGATGGCAGGAATTTCTGCTTTCTGAACTGGAACTGACTCTTGCTTCGTGACTGCTGTATCAATCCAGAAACGTTGGCGCTGGAAGGGATAAGTAGGCAAAGGGACACGGCTACGCTGATAATCGTGGTCAAAGCCAGACCAATCCACTTTCACACCTTGAATATACAGCGATGCCAAACTTTGGAGCAACTGCTGCCAATCGTTTTGTCCACGACGTAAAGAAGGCAACCAAACTCCCATGCCATTAGGTAAAGACTGTTGCCCCATTCCTATAAGTACTGAATGTGGGCCAATTTCCACAAATAAGTCATACCCTTGTGCAACGAGAGTCTGCATCCCTGCGGCAAATCGTACTGGCTGCCGCAGATGACTACGCCAATAACTGGCCTGACCAATTTCTGCTCCCTGCACTAGTTGTCCAGTCACATTGGAAATTAAGTCTATTTGGGGTTCATGGTAGACCAACTCGCTAGCGCGTTGCTCAAACTCTGCCAGAATTGGTTCCATGAGAGGAGAATGAAAGGCATGAGAAACCCGTAAGCTTCGGTACTCAATTCCTTGTGCTTCCAGTTTTTGCAACACTGTCTGTACTGCTGGTAGCGCCCCTGAAATAACCACATTTTGCGGGCCATTAACCGCCGCGATGCCTACGGCGGGCTTTGCCAACGCTACTTGCTGAGTATAGGGAGCGATCGCAGCGATTACCTGTTCTTCTGAGGCAAACACCGCCGCCATCTCACCCCCTGGTGGTAATGCTTGCATCAAACGGGAGCGATCGGCAATCAATTTCAACCCATCTTCTAAGCTGAACACCCCAGCTACACAAGCTGCTACATATTCGCCGACACTGTGACCCATCACAGCATTCGGTTCAATTCCCCAAGAACGCCATAACTCATACAGAGCATATTCCAAGGCAAATAAAGCTGGTTGGGTGTAAAGTGTTTGGTCGAGGGGAGAATTCTCACTTGTGGCGGGATAAATTACAGACAACAGGGGTTTTGGCAGATAAGGGCGCAATATAGCATCGCAGCGTTCCAGGGCTTGGCGGAAAGTTGGTTGAGTATCATAGAGTTCGCGTCCCATGCCTACATATTGGGAACCTTGCCCGGTGAACAAAAAGGCCACCTTGGGTTGACGGGATTTATCAACTTGCCCTTTGAGGGAATCACCAGTATTCTGCCCAAGGTTAAAGGCTGCTAGCTGTTCACACACTTGATTTGAGTTTTCAGCCACCATTGCCAAGCGATGGGCAAATACAGAGCGGCCTGTATTGGCAGTAAAGCAGGCATCGGCTAGGTTTATGTCAAGATTAGCTCTGAAGGTTGTGTAAAAGTTACTAACTAACTCCTGTAATCCGCTTTCAGTTTTCGCTGAGAGACTGAGCAAATGTAAGGGGCGTTCTACTTCATTGGACTGCTGCTGGCGGGTAGGGGCTTCTTCGATGACGAGGTGAGCATTGGTACCAGTTACACCAAACCCACTCAACCCAGCAATCCGGGGTTTATCTCCAGAAGTCCAAGGCGTTCGTTGCGTTGGCACCAACACTGGCAGCTTTGCCCACGGGATGAAAGGATTGGGATTTTTTAGGTGCAGATGAGGCGGTATCTCTTGATGTTGCAGTGACAGCACCACCTTGATCAGTCCCGCCACCCCTGCTGCTGATTCTAAGTGACCAATGTTGGTTTTTGCCGAGCCAATAATTAAAGGCTCCTGTGGCGATCGCTCTTGGCACAACACTGCCCCCAAAGACTCGACTTCGATCGGATCTCCTAAAGATGTTCCTGTGCCGTGGGCTTCAACATAGCTGATTTGTCCAGGCTCTACCCCAGCGTTAGCCAAGGCTTTACGAATTAGTGCTTGCTGGGCTACTCCATTAGGAACTGTCAAACCACTACTGGGGCCATCTTGGTTAACCGCCGATCCCCGAATTAGGGCTAAGATATTGTCACCATCAGCGATCGCATCACTAAGGCGCTTGAGAACAACAACCCCACACCCTTCTCCCCTGGCAAAGCCGTCCGCAGCAGCATCAAAAGTCTTGCAACGACCATCGGGGGCTAACATCCTGGCTCGACAAGTGGCAATGGTAGCAATTGGTGAGAGGATGAGATTCACCCCACCAGCTAAGGCTAGATCGGACTCTTGGCTACGCAGACTTTGGCAGGCTAAATGGATGGCTACCAGTGAAGATGAGCAAGCCGTATCCACCGCCATACTTGGTCCCTGTAGACCCAAAGTATATGATAAGCGACCAGCTACAGCGTTAAGACAATTGCCTGTAGCGCTGTAGGCATCGATTTTGGTGCGATCGCTAGACCCAATCTGGAGTTGCAAATAATCATTGGTGGTAATGCCGACAAATACCCCGGTTTGGCTATTTCTCAAGCGTTCGGGTGCAATGCCAGCCTGCTCAATCGCCTCCCAACTGACCTCCAACAACAGCCTTTGCTGGGGGTCCATGTTCTCAACTTCGCGGGGGGTAATGCCAAAGAATTGGGCATCGAACTGGTCTACTTGGTCTAGAAAACCGGCATTTTTAACATACATCTTTCCTGGTGCATCAGGGTCCGGATCGTAGAATTCATCAATATTCCATCGATCTTTGGGAACTTCAGCGATCGCATCCACTCCATCATGAAGTAAAGACCAGAACTTTTGCAGATTGTTAGCACCCGGAAGTCGGCAACCCATACCAATAATGGCAATTGGCTCTGTCTTGGCACGCTCCATTGCATCAAGCTTAGAGCGCATTTCTCTAACTGCCAGCAGTGCATTTTTTAAGCGATCGCGATGGTCAATAGTTTCGGCAATATTATTCATTTTAATAATTTCTGAGGATGCTTAAAGAGTTATCAGCAAATCGAGCATCTTTGATGCAGTCGAGTGAAAATCTCTTGAGAAGCTAAACCCAATATTTTGTGGGGTTTGTTGGGTTGAAGCTTTGCAAAAATTAATTTTGATGAGTTTGTAGTAAGCACTTCAGTGCTTAAAAATCTAGACTAAAGTCCTTACTACGAACTTTTTCACCACTCATAAATAATGCGATAGATTACTAGTAGTCTGTCCCAAAAGTTTTGAGAGGTTAGTGGTGTTCAGATCCCCGACTTCTTCAAGAAGTCGGGGATCTAGCAGCCCTGCAAAATTAATGGGACAGACCACTAGCACGTTAGTCTTAAAACATTGCCCTCTTTACATCTTTAATTAACCAAGGCGGCTAATTCTGCGTCTAGTAATGAAGCCAATTCGTCTTCAGAAAATTGTTCTAGTTCTGCTGAAGTTTGAGACAATTGTTTGGGATCTTTTTGTGACTCCTGTTGTACCGATGGCTCTAGGGAAAGAATGTAGGTAGCCAGGTGATTAGCTAGAACCTCAATATTTGGATAGTTAAAAACTAGTGTTGAACTTAAAGATTGTCCCAAACTGACTTCAAGGCGATTCTTCAAGTCCACAGCCATCAAGGAATCCATGCCTAGTTCAAGAAAGCCCTGTTGTACGTCTGCCAGATGGGATGGCTCTAGTCCTAAAACCTCAGCAACTTGGCTTTGCAGATGAGCAATTAAGAAACTTTGACGTTTGTTGGCTGGTAGAGCGTTCAATTGCTCTAAAAACTGTGGACGCAATGCTGGCTGCACTTCACCTTGTTCTTGTTGCTGTGTGCCAATTTGTTTGAGCAGCGATCGCTCTCCCTTGACTTCATAAACGGGTTTGAAGATATTCCAGTCAACCTTAGCGGCTGTTGCTTGGACAATATTTGTACCTAAAAGCTGTGCTAAAACTGCAATCCCTTCTTCTGCTTGCCAAGGTTCTAACCCCATCCGCTTCAATAAGGTTTGGGTTTCTTCCGAAGCCATCCCACCGCCTGCCCAAGGCCCCCAATTTATGCTTAAAGCTGGTACTCCCAAAGCTTGGCGATAATGGGCAAGGGTGTCGAGGAAGTGATTGCCAGCAGCGTAATGTGCTTGTCCTCTAGAACCCCACACTGAAGCAATTGAGGAAAAACAGACGAAGAAATCTAAATTCATCCCCAAACTAAGTTGATGTAAAAGCCATCCGCCCGCTACCTTCGGTTGGAGGGTAGATTCAAGGTGCTTCAGGTCAATATCTTGTAATACTTGATACTCAGCTATCCCAGCAGCATGAACAATTCCTTTTAAGGGAATTTGAGTATTATGTAGCTGTTCAAAAACCGCAGAGATTTCAGCCTGGTTGCTGACATCAGCCTGAGCGACGACGACATTAGCACCCATATTTTCTAAGGCTTGAATCGCCTGCACCCGTTCCCAGATTTCGGTATCCTTTGGTAAAGTTGCCCATGTAGCGCGATCAGGAAGGTCTCTGCGTCCTATTAGCACCAAGTTTCGTGCCCCTTGTTCTACCAGCCACTGGGCAACTTTCAGCCCTAAACTGCCTAAGCCACCAGTAATTAGGTAAGTACCATCAGCTTGCAATTGCACAGGTTTAGATGGCAGTTTATTGCTACGCACCAAACGAGCAACATAGCGTTTTTCCCCGCGTAAGGTGAGTTGATCCTCGCCATCAGGCTGCCAAATTTCTGTTAAAAGAGAAAGAGCTTGCTGCTCGCTAGAGATACTAGGATCTAAATCTATTAACCCTCCCCAAACTTCAGAATGCTCCAGTGCGATCGCTCGGCCCATTCCCCACAAAGGTGCTTGAGCTACTGCTAGAGAAACAGGTTTTGTTTCTACTGCTTGTGTGCCAGAAGTTATCAACCATAACCGAGTTAATGCTGACTTACTCTGCTTGACCAATTCCTGAACAAGATGCAGCACACTGCCACAGCCTAGTAGTTGCGCTTTCTCTAAAGAAGATGGTGTAATTTGGTCGTCCATTGCTGCATCTAAACTCCACAGATGCACTATTCCCCGACACGACAGACCATTATTTCCAAGAGTTTCCTGCAATAGTCGTTGACAGTCTTGAGGATTTGCTGGGTTGATTTTCCGATGTCCACCTTCTAAGATTTCATAGGCTTCGCCAGGATAAATCATCACATATTTTTCACCGCGCGATCGCAGCAGTTCTGCTAACGTTTGTCCCACACCAGCCCGATCTGCGAATATCAGCCATTTGCCCGGCTGGTTAACGGAAACAGACGGTACACTCAAACGCTCTTGGGGTTGCCACTGCACCTCGTATAATGAATCACTCAGATAATCTGGAATCAAGTGCTGCTGATCTTGTAAGAGCAACTGTTTAAGTAGCTCATATCTGTCTGGAGAAAGCTCGACAATACGTTGAGAAAGTTTCGCAAGCTGTATACTCTCCAAGATGGATTGCACTTCTGCTGCTGGCAGTTGTTCAACTATTTCTAACTTCCGAGCTAGTTGTTGAGTATTTCCAGATTGTAAAAGATTGTGAATCGGGTATTCAACATTTTTGTTTGATACAATCTGTACTTCTGGCTGCTTAGGTGCTTGGTCAAACCAATAACGCTTTCTTTGGAAGGGATAGGTAGGAAGAGGCAGGCGATCGCGCTGATAATCATGGTCGAAGCCAGACCAATCTACTTTCACGCCTTGGACATAGAGCGAGGCTAAACTCTGGAGCAACTGCTGCCAATCGTCTTGTCCACGGCGCAAGCTTGATAACCAAACCCCAGTTCCTTCTGGTAAACATTGCCGTCCCATGCCGATGAGTATGGGACTTGGACCGATTTCCACAAACAATTCATATCCTTGTGCAACGAGAGTCTGTATACCTGCGGCAAATCGCACCGTCTCCCGCACATGACAACGCCAATAGCTGGCTTGACCTATTTCTGCTCCCTGTACAATTTCTCCAGTCGCATTGGAAATTAAGTCTATCCGGGGAGTCGCATAAGTGACTGCTGCTGCTTTCTGCTCAAACTCCGCTAGCATCGGCTCCATCAGAGGAGAATGAAAGGCATGGGATACTGTTAAGGGACGAGTCACTATTCCTTCGGCTTCTAATTCCTTTAACACCGCTTGTAAAGCCACCCCTTCACCGGAAATGACTATATTTTGTGGGCCATTAACCGCCGCAATTGCTACTTGCTGAGTATAGGGAGTAATCGCAGCGATTACCCGCGCTTCCGACGCAAATACCGCCGCCATCTCACCCCCTGGTGGTAATGCTTGCATCAAACGGGAGCGAAGGGCAATCAACTTCAACCCATCTTCCAAGCTGAACACCCCAGCTACGCAAGCTGCTACGTATTCACCTACACTGTGACCCATCACGACATTCGGCTCAATTCCCCAAGAGCACCATAACTCATATAGGGCATATTCCAAGGCAAATAAAGCTGGTTGAGTGTAAAGTGTTTGGTCGAGCGGGGAATTCTCACCTGTGGCGGGATAAATTACAGATAACAAGGGTTTTGGCAGATAAGGGCGCAAGATAGTATCGCAGCGCTCTAGGGCTTGGCGGAAAGTCGGTTGAGTATCATAGAGTTCGCGTCCCATGCCTACATATTGGGAACCTTGTCCGGTGAATAAAAAGGCAATCTTCGGACGACGACTATCTTGAGGTTGCCCACTCAATACTCCCGATGAATGATTACCACTGCTGAAGGCTCCTAGCTGTTCGCATATCTCGGCTGAATTTTTAGCTATTACTGCTAGGCGATTAGCAAATAGAGAGCGACCTGTATTAGCACTAAAGCAGACATCAGCTAAGTTGAGATCGGGATCGGCTTTGAGTGCGGTGTAAAATTTACTGGCTAACTTCTGTAATCCGCCTTCAGTTTTTGCGGAGAGACTGAGCAGATGTAGAGGGCGTTCTACTTTTTTTGGCTCCTGCTGACGGGTTGGCGCTTCTTCAACCACCAAGTGAGCATTAGTACCACTAAAACCGAAGGAACTCAGACCCGCGATGCGCGATCCGTTGGGCGAAGACCAGGGAGTGAGTTCTGTGGAAATTTTGATTGGCAATTCTGCCCAGGGTATAAAAGGATTAGGGTTATGTAAATGTAGATGAGGTGGTATTTCTTGATGTTGCAAAGCCAGCACTAACTTGATTAAACCCGCCACCCCAGCTGCTGCTTCCAAGTGTCCCATGTTGGTTTTAGCTGAACCAACTATCAAGGGCTGGTCTGGAGAGCGTCCTTGGCCTAGTACTGCTGCTAAGGCTCGCAATTCAATAGGGTCTCCTAAAGATGTGCCTGTGCCGTGGGCTTCAACGTAACTCACCTGATTGGGCGCTACCCCAGCGTTAGCCAAAGCTGTGCGGATGACTGCTTGCTGAGATGGGCCATTGGGAACCGTCAAACCGCCGCTACGACCGTCTTGATTGACAGCCGACCCCCGAATTAGGGCTAAAATATTGTCACCATCAGCGATCGCATCACTGAGGCGTTTGAGAACTACAATGCCGCACCCTTCTCCCCGTGCATAGCCATCAGCCGCAGCATCAAAGGTTTTACAGCGACCATCGGCAGCTAGCATCCTCGCTCGGCATTCATTAATAGTTACCACTGGTGTCAGAATCAAATTCACTCCCCCAGCTAGAGCTAAATTACACTCTCTGCTACGTAAACTCTGGCAAGCTATATGGATTGTTACCAAGGACGATGAACAGGCTGTATCTATTGCCATGCTTGGCCCTTGTAAACCTAGAGTGTAAGACAATCTACCAGAAGTAACGCTAAAAGCGCTACCTGTGGCAGTATGGGCATCGGCGAGACTGGGGTCGTTGGCTGCTACCTGAAAATAATCCAGATTCATAATCCCGACAAAAACCCCAGTTGGACTACCAACTAGCTTGTCTTGTGCCAGCCCAGCATTTTCTAGGGCTTCCCAACTCACTTCTAAGAGTAGCCTCTGCTGCGGGTCCATATTCACAGCTTCCCGAGGCGCAATCCCAAAAAACTGCGGGTCAAACTGATCTACCTGGTCTAAAAACCCGGCGTTACGGACATACATTTTCCCTGTAGCATCAGGATTTGGATCATAGTAAGCGTCAATATCCCAACGGTCGGCGGGTACTTCTTTAATGGCATCTGTCCCATTACGCAACATTTGCCAGTATGATTCGGGATCGTTGCTGCCTCCTGGAAATCGGCAACCTAACCCAATAATGGCTATTGGTTCTGTCTTAGCACGTTCGTTGGCTTCTAGTTTCGCTTGCATTTCTTGCAAGGCCAAAAGAGCGCGTTTTGTTGGGGATAGAGGTTGGGAGTTTTCTAAATTGTTACTCATATCAATACGTTCTTCTATATAGGATGTGAAAAATTGGCAACTATAGGAATCCGATTTGATTTTTGAATTTATTTACGTAGGTAGAGGAGACGCGATTAATCGCGTCTGTATTACGGAATAGGGAATAAGTGCAAGAACTTGGAATACAATTATTTTGACTTCCGCCTTGCGGTACTAGTAGTTCGCCAAATGAACTTTGCGGGGTAAAGGTTTTAAATCCCTTACCCTTTACCCTTTACCCTTTACCCTTTACCCAGCATTTTTGGGTTGGCAGACTACTAGTACCTAATGCTTTCTAATTCCCTAAGCAGTAATTCTTCTGCTTCTTCTTCTGAAAGCTGTTTGAGTTCTGCCGAGGTGATAATCTGTTGATGATGATTGTTCTCGATCGCAGTGGGCAATTCTGTAGACTGTTCCACAGAAAACATCTCATTAGCCAGATACTTAGCAAGAGTATCGAGAGTTGGATAGTCAAAGATTAATGTTGAAGACAGAGAGCGCCCTAGAGAAGTTTGCAGACGGTTCCGCAACTCGACGGAGGTTAGAGAGTCCATACCAATGTCGAAGAAACCTTGATGTGGTTCTAAGGAATGAGACGAACCTCGACCCAAAACTTTAGCAACTTGGTCTTGGACGTGAGCAAGTAACATTTCGTGGCGATCGCGCACAGAAACTTTTTCTAATCGCTGGACAAACTCTAGCTGTTGTAGCGATGGTGGTTCAGTTTTGGGTTGTGAGCCTAACTCGGTAAGCAACGCTGGGACAGTATCAGCAGAAAATTGCTGCATAAACTGTGACCACTCCACAGGTACTACCCCAACCTGGGCAGATGACTGTTGAAGTAATTGTCCCAGTACTTGTAATCCTTGCTGTGGTGCAATGGTATCCATTCCCATTGCTGCCAAGCGCTGTTGCTCTTGACTACCCAAGTTAGCGGCCATTCCCACTTCTGCCCAGGTACTCCAGTTGATAGCTAACGCTGGTAATCCTTGAGCATAACGATAATGAGCAAGTGCATCTAAAAAAGCATTGGCGGCGGCATAGTTGCCTTGTCCTGGTGAGCCAAGTAAGGAGGCAACTGATGAAAACATCACAAAGAAGTCTAAAGGCAAGTTCTGCGTTAAAATGTGCAGATTCCAAGCTCCTTGGATTTTCGGAGCCATCACCTTAGTAAAGCGTTCCCAGTCTTGTTGGCGCAACATTCCATCGTCGAGAACACCCGCAGCATGGATGATGCCTCGTAATGGCGGCATTGATTCCGCAATTTTCTCCAAGATGTTGCTAACATCTCTGTGTTGAGAAACATCTCCTTTAGCCACCAGAACTTTAGCGCCAGAATGCTCTAGTTGGTTCACAGCTTTGCGGATAGCATCAGTAGCATCAGTGCGCCCTACTAATACTAAGTGCCGCGCTCCTTGCTCCACCATCCACTCAGCGAGTTTCAGTCCTAAACCACCCAGACCACCAGTAATTAGATAAGTGCCATCGTTGTGCAAGGATAAAGGCGCTGCTGATTTACTACTACTTTGAACCAAGCGGGTAATATAACGTTGTCCCCTGCGGAAAGCTAAATGATCTTCTTTATCCGGCTGGGAAATTTCGGTAAACAGTGTGGCAGCTTCATCACCAGAGATGCCAGCCGCTAAATCTACCATTCCTCCCCAAATCTCCGGGTGTTCTAGAGCGATCGCTCGACCTAATCCCCACAAGGTTGAGTGTGCTACTGCTAAGGGAGTCGCTGACGATTCTACGGGTTGAGTATTTTGTGTCACCAACCACAGCCGGGGAGACGCCGATTTGTCAACCTGGGTCAGTCCTTGCACCAAATGCAGTACACTTTGACAACCCAATGTCTGAGCGATTTTGAGAGAGTCTGCGGTGATCTCTTCTAAAGAAGGAGTATCCAATCCCCATAAGTGGACTACTCGACGCAACGGTGCTTTATATGCCTTTGAAATCTCGCGGAACAACTGCTGAAAATCCTCTGCACAGGCAGGATTGATTGTGTAATGTCCCGTCTTCGATAACTCATATCGTTCACCGGGGAAGACCATAATGCAAGTTTCGCCCTGACTTTCCAGAAGTCCTGCTAGGGCTGCTGCTGTACCTTCTTGATCAGCGAAGAGTAACCAGCTACCTGGATGATTTGGCGCAGATTCAGCCAAATTGGATTGACGCTCTCTAGGTTGCCACTCTACTTCATAAAGCCAATTATTTAGGTTCTTTTGAGCAAATTGTAGCAGTGCTTCACGTTTGGCACGCTTGACGTGCAAACCCTCAATTTCTGCTATTACCTGTCCAGCATCATCAAAAAGGCGCAGATCGCCGATGCGGGTTTCTTGATTTGAGCTATCTTGGGGACGTATTTGACCATGAATCCACAATTGACTTTCGGGGCGACGGTATACCCGCAGATTATCCAACCCAACTGGGAGATAAGTATCTCCTTCTGCAATATCAGCTAAGGTAGCAAATAAAAGCTGGAAACCAGAATCCACTATTACAGGGTGCAACTCATAAGCTGCCGCTTCTGAAACTAATCCTAATGGCAGCCGAATCCGCCCCAGAGCTTCTCCATCGCGTCGCCAAAGTTGCTCAATTCCTTGAAAACTTTCTCCATACTCCAATCCCCGATTTCGCAGATTTTGATAGTATGTTTTGGCCGATAATTCTTCCTGAAAGCGTGTCTGGAAGTCTTTGAGAGAAACAATTTCTCCTGAGTTTGTCTGCCCTGCCTGAATTTTTCCAGTTGCGTGCTGTATCCAAGAGCTTGCATCATCTGCTTGGCTCAATATTTGGAAAGAAGCTTGCCCAACACCTTCAGGTGTCAGAATTAACTGGACAACCCGACTAGCATCTTCTGGGATAATTAGTGGTTCCTGAATCAATACCTGCTGGAGAGAAGATCCTGAGCCAAAAGCTACCTTCGCCGCAGCTAGAGCTATTTCTAAGTAAGCCGCTCCTGGCAAAACCACTATGCCATAAACCTGATGACCAACTAGAAAGGGCTGTAAATTGATGCTCAATTCCGACTCAAATAAAGTCTCTTTAATAGCTGAACGTACCTTTTGACCTAATAGCGGATGCAGATTTGTCTTGCTATTTGTTAGCTTTGTTTGGGGTTTTGCTTCAAACCAATACCGTTCGCGCTGCCAAGGGTAGGATGGTAAGCTAACAACCTGAAATTCAGATGGATATAGTTGCTTCCAGTCAACGGTAAATCCTAAATTATAAAGGTTGCCTAAAGAACTAAGTAGCGTTGCCCTTTCTGGCTGACCGCGCCGCAGAGAAGATAATACCGTTCCCTGTTGGTCAAGATGACTAAGACACTGGGAAATATAACCCGAAAGTACTGGGTGGGGGCTAATTTCCAGGAAAATAGTTTGACCTGCATTTACCAGTTCCTCAATGGCTGGTGCAAAGCGGACGGGTTGCTGTAGGTTGCGTCCCCAGTAGGCGGCATCAAAATCTGCACCATTCCTAGACTGACCTGTAACGGTTGAGAAGATAGGAATCTTTGCGGCTTGTGGCTGGAGTTGATCTAGTGTTTCTACCAATTTCTCAGCAAAGGGTAACATTTGCGGGCTGTGAAAGGCATAATTCACTGGTAGCAACTTGCAGAAAACCGTAGGTTGTTCGCGTTGGAGTAACTGGAGAAATGATTCTATGGCAGCAGGTTCTCCCGAAACTACTGTGGAAGTGGGACTATTAATAGCTGCGATCGCTAATCTTCCCTCATACCCACGCAACCAATACTCTGTGTCTTTTGGCGACAATTCCACTGCTGCCATTTTGCCATTGCCAGTAGCTTGTTGCATTAAACGACCGCGATCGCAAATTAGCTGCACGGCATCTGCTAAATTCAAAACGCCAGCAATATGGGCTGCTGCCACTTCACCCAGACTATGACCCACTACTGCTTTTGGCTCGATACCCCAAGCACGCCACAGACGAGCAAGCGCCACTTGCAGCGCAAAAATAGCTGGTTGGGCAATCTCTGTCTCTTGCAAACGTGACTCGGCCGCATCTGCTGTCAATTCTGCTAATAAAGACCAATTAGTATGAGATTTGATTAGGGCATCACATTCTTCTATACTGGCGCGAAAGACTGGTTCCTGTTCTAGTAACTCCCGACCCATCCCCCACCATTGTGGTCCTTGGCCGGAGAATACAAAAACTACTTTCGGACGGCGATGCTTGCGATTAGAAGATTGATTAGTCTCTAACTTGCTTTGTAAAAAATCTTGTAACTTTTCTTGGAGTTGTGTGGGAGAATCAGCCAACAAAGCCAGGCGATGTTCATAGTGAGTACGTCGCACACTTGCTGTATAACAAATGTCTGCCAGTGAAACAGCATCGGGTTCTTGAGTTTCCAGAAAATTCTGATAAGCTTGTGCTAGTGATTTGACACCTTCTTGGCTCTGGGCTGACAGGGGCAGTAAGTAAGATTGTTGTTGTTGCGAGATATCTGCGGATTGGGGAGGCTGCTCTAAGACTATATGAGCATTAGTTCCCGAAAACCCAAAAGAGCTAATGCCAGCCTTGGCTGGACTAGACCCTTCAGGCCAAGGAGTCAAAGACTGCTGGACTCGAATGGGTAGAGTGTCAAAAGGAATATAGGGGTTAGGTTGGTGAAAATGAAGATTTGGTGGTATCTGTTGATGCTTGAGGGATAACGCAACTTTAATTAAACCAGCGATGCCAGAGGCTGCTTCTAAATGCCCAATGTTGCTTTTTACCGAGCCGACGGCGCAGTAATTTCCAGGAGGACGGTTAGTATCTAATACTGTTCCAAGAGCGATCGCCTCAATGGGATCTCCCAAAGGAGTGCCTGTACCGTGCAACTCAACATAGCTAATTTCGGCTGGTTCCACCCCAGCATTGTCCAATGCTTGACGAATCAGTGCTTCTTGAGCAGGGCCGAATGGCACGGTCAATCCCTTGCTGCGTCCATCATGGTTAATTGCACTGCCGCGAATCAGTGCATATATCTGGTCATTATCTGCCAAAGCTTGCGATAAAGGTTTAAGAACAATGAAACCAGACCCTTCACTGCGAACATAGCCGTTAGCTTCGGCATCAAAAGTTTTGCAACGACCATCGGGAGACAAAGCCTTTAGGTTAGTTAAACCAATGTGTCCAGTCGGTGAAACAATTACATTCACACCTCCAGCCAAAGCCATGCTAGCTTCTTTATTCCATAAACTTTGGCAGGCAAGGTGAACAGCAACAAGTGACGAGGAACAAGCCGTATCAATTGCCATGCTTGGCCCGCGAAAGTTAAATACATAGGAAAGGCGACCAGCCGCAAGGCTCAACACATTACCAGTCAAATCGTAGCCTTGGATCTGTTGAGAATAACCTTCTCCCTGAATCAAGCTGTAATCGTTTGTGGAAATACCCACAAAAACGCCAGTGCGTGAGCCGGATAGCTGTTCTCGTACCTGTCCAGCATCTTCCAATGCTTCCCAAGCCACCTCTAATAAGAGTCGTTGTTGGGGGTCCATAGACATGGCTTCTCTGGGCGAAATTCCGAAAAAGTGGGGGTCAAACTGGTCTACTTGCTGCAAAAAGCCACCGCAGCGTGAGTTCGTTTTGCCAGGAATTTCCGGGTTTGGGTCATAATATTCATTCAGATTCCAGCGATTTTTGGGGATCTCTGTAATGGCATCAACTCCGTTACGCAAAAGCTGCCAAAAAGCCTCTGGATCTTTTGCGCCAGGAAATCGGCAGCCAATACCAATTATTGCGATCGGTTCCATTTAACTATCTTCCTGGGTTGCATTATGTTTATGAAATTACTTTGAAACACTAGTTTCCTCAGCTAATCGCTGGGCAAGTTCTGCAATAGTCGGGTAATTAAAAATTAAAGTAGGATTCAAATTTCGTCCGAGCCACCTTTCTAGTTTCCCCAGCAGTATCATTGTTTCTGCTGAATTTAGACCGTAGTTATCGAAAGGCTCGCAAGTATCTATGTCTTCGGGATCAACTTCCAGTCGCTCGGCAAATTGGGCAACTAACCAAATTTGAATAGTCTCTAAAGTTTGAGAGCGGATATCATTTGAAATAGTAATATGTTGGTTCATCTGCATACCGTTAAGTAACTCAGTTAGACTCAAAGAGATTTGGGATTAATTTTCATTTTTTCTGAAGCTTTAATATAAATAAATTGTCGTGCTTCAAGACTTCAGGTAAAATTTTACTAGCATAGTCTGAGAATAAACCCCAAAATTTTGGGTTATATTACTCAACCAAAACGACTAACCTCAATACACCTTTCATCTCTAAATCCAGAAATTATGCGAGGTTTTAAGAAAATCTAGGAGATTAAAGGTATGGGACGATAGTAACGGTAGTCCTCCGGCAGCTGCAATCCCTGAAGTTTCAAGCTTTGTAATCGGTACAAGTAGGCTGCTCCATTCATAATATGGTAGGCAACATCAAATACACGCCGCGCATTCGGTTCCGCTAAGTAAGACCCTTTTACCCATTCATTAAAAGCACCGATCGCAGGCCCACACCAAATTTGATAATCCATTTCTCGGCCTTTTTCACCAGAGGAAGACCAGCGAGAGGATAATCCTAGATACCAGCGAAAAATAAGAGCCATTTTCCGTTTGGGATTATCATTTGCTCTAGTAATTTGCTCTGGATCTCGTTCAGAGAAAAATTTAACTGTATCTTCCCAAATTGCCTCTAGGTTTCTACCAAATACTTGCTGTTCTAACTTTTGTCTTTCCTCAAGTGGAATTTCGTCAATTGAGTTGTAATTTTTGTAAAGGTCATACAATTTCTGCGCCCGCATGGGGAAAAAGTTACCGAGTTTGAGCAGTTGTACCTTTACCCCCATTTCAAACATATCGGCACAAGGAGCCATAATTACATCTGCCATAGCAGCTTTAGCTAGCAAGTTTTTTGTATGAACAGAAGTACCAGCTTCAACACAGGATTGATTAATCGACCCCGTTACTACATAACTAGCCCCCATCATGAAGGCGGCTAGTGCTGACTCAGGTGTGCCAATACCTCCCGCAGCACCAATCCTTACCTGTCTGTCGTACCGATACTGGCGCTGCATCTCGTCCCGGAGAGCCAAGATTGAGGGTAAAAGACAGACAAGGGGACGATTATCTGTATGTCCACCCGAATCTGCTTCTACGGTAATGTCATCAGCCATTGGCACTTTTTCTGCCAACGTAGCTTGTAACTCTGTAATCAGTTGTTGTTCAACAAGCTGCTTGAGAATTTTTGTAGGCGCTGGCTGTAAAAATTTTGTTGCAACTTCTGAGCGAGAAATTTTGGCAATGACTTTGTTGTTTATCTCGATTTGACCGAGTGCATTGAGATTCAATCCAGCAGCCCGATAATAGACGATATGAGGTGTCAAACCGAGAAAGGCAGAAGCTTCTACAGTCCGAACACCGTGTTTGAGGTACAAATCAATGGCCTGACGTTCCAAGGCTTCTTCGCTTGGACTATGAATTAGGTTAAATGCGTAAGGCCCTTGGGGAAGAGCTTGCTGAATTTGGTGAATAGCTGCTTCAATCCGGGAAGGAACTAAACCAGCCGAACCAAAGCTAGCCAAAATACCTGCTTTTCCCAGAGCAATTACTAATTCTGCTGAAGCAATGCCACCTGCCATTGCACCAGCAGCATAGGCATATTTTACCCCATGAAAATCTAGGAAGCTGCGATCGCCTAACTGTTGAGGCGGTAGTGCTGGAGCAACCATCAAAGTCTCTAACAATCCACTTCGACTGTTATCAGGGAAGTAAAAATTATTTTGGTTGGCGATACCAATCCGACCTTGATCTCTAAGGACATAACAAGGTTGATGCAAATTCAGTAACCGATTCTTGATTTCTCTTTCGTCAAAAGCAATTAAATCTAAATCGCCTTTTTCAGTTGTATTTTTAATATTAAAGTTGCTTGTAATCTTGCCATCTTCAGCTAGTATGCTTGTAGAAGCATCTTTATTTCTTTCGCCACTTACTAACATTTTGCAAAGCCTCTACTGGTTGTATCTATGTTTTGAATTTTGAATTGTTATTAGAACTTACACAATCTCTACTATTCTGGGCGTTATTCTCTACGAGATACTCCACCAAAGTGTCGAGTCTCGTAGAGAGAATGTCTTCTCCTTCAGAGAAGCGAAGCGCGTTGGCGAAAGCCTCTCGCAGAGAAGGCAGTTGATTAAGCTTTTTGGCACTTTTTGCCTATCATGAATCTTGATACCTTTCAGTTAATTGCACTTTTTGCCTATCATGAATCTTGATACCTTTCAGTTAATTGCCAACCTAAATTTTTGACGTAAGCAATTGTTTTACCACCAAAGAAAACATTGACATTGGCTATAATGAAAGGTTTTGGAGATAGTCCAATTTCAATAACTTCTAGTTGATAGGTCAAGATGCCTGAAGTTGGAGTAACTTGTCCACGAAAACGTACTATTTGGGGACGCTGAGGCACTATTTGAAATCTGCCATCTACAGTATTAGTTTGGAGTCCCAAGAAGAGGAGATAAAATTGTAATAACTGAGAGCTACCTTCAACCATGAGACTACCGGGCATAGTCGGGTCATTTTGAAAGTGACAGAGAAAATACCAATCATCTGGCTCTACAGATTTTTGAGCCGTAACTAAACCTAATCCTGCGGCTCCCCTTTTGGGTTCAACAGATAGTACTTTATCGAGCATTAACAGCTTTTGTGGGGGTAAGCGTAGGGATGGATTCAAGCCATTTTGTTGATAGCGATCGCCAAAGCAACCAGCAATATTACCTTGGCTCAAATAGAGCAGGTCTTTCCATTCAAAAGTAGATTTTTCACAAAATAGTGGCGCTTGAAAATTCTGCTTTTCAATTTGGCTTTTTAGTTTCTCGTCACGCGCCGAAACAATAATACCTTGTCCTTGCTCTAGTTCCTCATCTGAAAATAGCCCGGCACAGCCTCCAGATACTTTCAGAAACAGTTTATCGTTAATAAAACATTCACAAGTAAAAAAGACTATCAAATTGTAATTAGTTCTGACATAAGAATTGATTTTGACAGTGTAACGAACGGTTTTAATTTCTTCGGGTTGTTCGCAGAGAAATGTAGCAGTTAAGTCTAGTAAGCGAAATGACCGTTGCCCTTTATTCTCGAAGTCAGTCCCAAGATAGCCAAGTAAAAGTAAAAAACCCTGTGCTGACTCTTCATATATTCCTAGCGGAATATGACCGTCAACCGAATACCAAGCATCTTGAGGAAAATCATATTCGGTTTCGATGAAACCTGTATTATATTCACCTCGTTCACCTGCAATTTTTGTGACGCGACTGACAAATAGATAAGGAGGATTTGGTAGGCGGACTCGTCTCAGATAGGGGTCGATAACTTCAAAATCTTTACCTAATACTTTTGAAACTGTACCTTTAGCAAACTCCAAAACATCCACTTCATTGTAAACAACGTTTTCAGGCTTACGGCTAACATAATTTTTAGAGCTATCCGCATCATAAAAATCACGCTCTTTATCCATAGTTACCGCGATTTTCGACGAATCATTTGCTTTGTAAGCATCGTTAGCAATCTTCAAGCTGGTTTGTAGTTTTTCAGCTCCAACTAAACTTAGTTGTTTCTGTTGCAGTTGTAAATTACTTGCTGACAAGCTGACTATATTTAAATCTTCACTATTTGTATCAACAGGAATAAGTGGGTAGCGTTCTAGGGTAATAGTCTTGAGTAAAGATTTCTTTTTACTACCGCTTTCTTGTACCGAAGAATATAGTGGTGATAAATTCACAGATACACGATGGCTGAGAAGTTGTGCCAAGGCTTTGACAATGGCAGTAAAATCATCAGATCCTCTGCGATTTATGGATACGGTAGTGTGTTCTTTCTGTTTTAGGTTGTCAGCAATCCATCGGGAACAAGTGTTCCCAGGGCCTATTTCAATAAATATCTTAGCTCCATCTTCATAGACTCGATTAATCAGTTGAGGAAAATCAACACGCTGACAAAATCCTCGACTAATGTTGTGAGCTAGGGATTCTTTCTCAAGAGGAATCAAGTTGTAATTAGCTGATGAATAGAAATTAATTCCTGATACATTTTGAACGGGTGAGGTATTAAGTTTGATCAGATCATCGTATTCAGAAAGCATCAAATCGCAATGAAGTACCATATCAGCAGATGAACGGAAAGCTTCACAATTCAAGGCTGCAATCACTCTGAGACAGGCTTGGGGTTCTCCAGCAATGACAACTTCTGTCGGCGTGTTGATATTTGTCAAATAGACCCGGTTTTCTTTTTCTAAGCAAGAACTAACTGCGGATACCGGAGCCATGAGAACATAGCTATGCCACACAGGTTCGCCCTCATTATTGGGATTGTAAGGTAAGCCCCAATCATCCCGAACTGTATTTTTAGCACCGACTAAGCGTGTTTTAAATAATTCAGATGAATGCACAAAGTTGCTAACATCTTCACCGCTAGTCCAAGCATTCAGAGCGTACAGCATGGTGCTTTCGCCCATACTGTATCCAAATGTAGCTTGAGGCTCCACTTGAAAATAATCTCTTAATATGTGTGTTAACAAGACTGAAAAACCTGTTCCAGTAACTTGCATTGCTAGAGGATCGTTAAGCAATTTTGTTTCTAAGTCTTCTAGTTGCCTTTTTGATAATTTATTCAGGCTTCTTGGATAAAGTTCTTTGTCTCTAAAGAATAAGCTGGGATTAGAAACAAATTTGGAGGCACGGTCATGAATTTTGGGAAATAAGTGGAAAAGTTTTCGACCCATGCCAATAAAGGAGTTCAAAGCACCTGGGTAAACAAAGGCGATAGTACCTTGTTTACCTAAAGGTTTAGCGGTGAAATAGCTACCCGAAGGGCTTTTCCACTCTTTACCTTGAGCAAAGGCATTAGAAATACCCTTACGCCCGCGCTGGATTTCCCGAAGTAATTCGTCTTGATTATGTCCGACAATTGCTAATGCATAAGTCGCCTGGGAATCACTTTGAAAAGCAGCAAAAGTTTGACTAGCAGTGTTAGACAAAGATGAGCTATTTTTAATCGATTGCTCTAATACATCAAGTTTCTCAAGTAAAGCCAATTCGTCGCTAGCAGCAATTGGAAAAAGATAAAAGGGGCTTTGTTCCAAATACCTGTTGCTGCGGTCTTGCTGGCTGGAGTCTTCTGACAATATTAAATGAGCGAACGTACAGTTATTAGCTAGGCTGTTAATAGCCGCTACTCTTTTCGTTAGTCCTGTACTCAAAAGCCAAGGTCTAGACTCAGTAGGGACGTAGAAAGGACTGTTTTGCCAAATTTCTGGCTTTTTCGGGCTAGACCACTGCGGTGTTGCCGGAATATAACGGTTGTAAAGGCACAGAGCAGTTTTAATTAAGCTGTCAATTCCAGATGCAATATGTGTATGTCCGATATTGCTTTTGACACTGCCAATTGCACAGATAAATTCGGAGTTAGGAACTCGATAGGCTTCGATTAAACCCTGGATTTCGGCCTCATCTTGCTGTTCAACCCCACTAGCAAAAACTTCCACATAGCCGATGTCTGCGGGACTCACTCCTGCTTTCTCAAAAGCCTTTTGGCAGGTTTGTCTAACTGATTTCTCTGGGGTAGCAGAATTTTTATGTATGAAACTAACCGCGTCAATCACTGCATAAATGCGGTCTTGGTCGTAGCGAGCTTTTTCGTATCGCTTTAAAACGATCGCTCCGCCCCCTTCACCCACTATTGAGCCACTGGCATTACAATCATAAGTGAGGGTGAGTTTACCAGTATTTGTGTCGGTGGTGCGATCGCACTCCAGTCCAGCCAAATATACTGCACTTACAACAACAGCATCTACTGTCCCAATGGTGAGCAGCATTTTGGCTATCTCTAGCGCCTCAAAAATTGAATTCTCTTCAACATTTACAGTTAAATTAGGGCCGGAAATATTCCATAAAGTAGAAATTTTTTGCAAAACAGTATTTGTTTTTTCACTGGGATTATTTTCATTATCTATAACCTGTTGGTTAAACGCATCAAACTTAGTATTAATTTCGCTATTTTGCTTTTCTCTAATAGCAGTAACAATAGCCACTTTTGGCAGTGTTTTTTGCTTTTGATCTAAGTTTGCATCACTCAGAGCATTATCAATCACCTTCAGCATTAGTAACTGCTCAGGATCGTATTTGTCTAAGTCATTGGGTGGGATTTTGAAATGAAAGGCATCGATTTCAAAATCTTGAATATAAGCTCCCAGCAATACTTCATCATTTTGAGAATCCTGTCCTTCCAATATTGGCTGATTTTGCTGTGTGCCTTGATATCTTGTAGAAGGAACAGGAATAAAATGTTGAGTTGCCTCGTAAATACTACGCTCAAAGTTATCCAATCCATAGCTTGTACCAAAAAAAGCATCCATGCCTACAATTGCCAGATTTACTGTCATTTGTATTTCCTTATATATAACTAAGTATTATTAATTAACAATTGTTGAGTTATCTATTTTTAAACAAGAATTGTTTAAGAAAAGAAGGTTAAGCCGCTCACTTGTAGTAACTTGCATTTGTGAAATCTGGATGTATATTTGCCCTTGCTCATCGTGTGCTGTAGCGCTAGCATATACATTACTTTCACTTCCTGATAAAACTTCTACGGAAACATAAAATTCTTGGTCTAATGGAATTGGTCTGAACTGTTTTAGATTTTGTACTTTCAAGGGTAAGCTGCCTAAATTATAAAAGTGTCTGACCCAAACTAATAGACACTGAAATAAAATATCAGATGTGTAAGGATTGAATGTTTGTAAGGGAAACTGCCCTTGTTTTTCTACTTCAAGATTGTCTAATAAACATTGAGCAGTCAGTTTATCAGAAGTGATATTGAGAATCCGTTTTATTCCCTGAAAAATTGATCTGTGAAATAACATTCCATTTTCATAAGGTAAAAGACTGAATACCTCTGGATCTTGATTTTGAGTAAATTCTTTATAAATAGGCGCTGAAGGAATTTCCTGTACAAGCTTTATTTGGGCACTGTAATGATAATGAGGTATACCTTTGCTACTTTCGCTCCATAGCAACGCTTCAAAATTTATTTCTCCAGAATCAGATTTATTAATTTCCTTTAAATCCAAAAAATATTCTTTTGCAAGAGTTTCATCGAAAATAATTCCCTTAAGAACTTTGTAACTGTTACAATTAAAAAATTTGTAACCTGGGTAAAGTTGCTCACAAGTATTAGCAATCCATGCTATGCTGCACATTGCTGGCAAAACAGGATTACCGCCAATTACGTGATCGTAGACAAATGGGTTGGCTGCTAATGTTAATTTCCGGCGAATCCGAAATGACTGTAAATCAGGATTTAGCTGTTTTCTTTGGGCTACAATTGGGCTGCTAATTACCAAAGTTTGTGCAGTTCCATGATTAGAATAATTCAGTTCATTAACTAACATCTGGCTCCCAACTTCCATCGGGATTAGTTCCATATTTAGCTGCTCGAAGAACTTCTTTAATTGTGGTGTAACCATCCCGCCATCCCAAGGGCCCCAGCCGATAGAAACTACGCGGCAATAAGGGTATTGACGCTGGAGTAAATAGGCTGTTTTATTGAGTATTTCGTTGGCTAGTGCATAATCCGATTGACCTGGATTACCATAAAAAGCTACAAAAGAGGAAAAGAGAACAATGAAATTTAATCGATTTGCTTCTACGGAGCTAATTAAGCTTTCTAGACCTTCAACTTTAGCAGAATAAACAGTTTCAAAATCCTGCTCTGTTTTGTTTTCAATTAACTTATCTGCTAAATTCCCAGCCCCATGAATAATTCCTGTAATTTGCCCTAGTCGCTGAACGATTGGTGCTAATTCCACCTGTAAAGCAGAATGATTGGTAATATCGACACTGAGATATTCTGCTTGCCCTCCAGCTTGTTGAATCGTAGAGAGGGTTGTGGTAATTTCTCGCTGGGCTGATAAATAATTAAATGCTTTTTGGATTTTTACAGGTGTAGGTTTATCGCCTTGGGCAATTAAATCCTGCATAATCCGCTTTTTTATTTCGGCTTCATTATAGCAGTCTTTTGCCCATTCTGGTTCAGTTTTAGCAATTTGGGAGCGACCAAGCAATATAAATTTACACTGATATTGCTTTGCTAATTTGATGGTGCATTGCGCTGTAACCCCTCTTCCTCCACCGCTAACAAGAATAACGGATGATGAATCAATTTTGGTGTTTCTGTTCATTTTACTTATTTTTAGTACGCCAACACAGGGATTGAGATGAGCTTAAAAAAACTGGGTTCCTGTGGTTAAACCTTTGTTATGTGTTATGTATAACCTTCAAGAAACCCAGCTTTTAATCTGCTGTAAAACCGATCTAAGTTAGCCCTGTGGATTACTAAGCGATAGATGCTGTTTGGGATGCTAGAGTTACTCTTCTCTGGGAGTTATATGCAACTTCCAATATTAGAGAATTAGGATCATGCAGTTCAGCCATAATCAAGTTTGCTGAAGCTTCTGCATTTAATTCGGGACTCAGGTCGATTGCTCGGCAAAACACTCCTTCCCACTCCAGATTGAGAGTTTTTGTAAGACCGAACAGACCACCACTAATGGCGCTGAAGTCAATTGTTGCCCCTAGTCCAAACTCACCATCAAGACGAGCAACAGTGAGAAAACAACTGCGTCCTGCTTGTGCCACTTGATTGAGCGATCGCTTTAAGTACTTTGCTAAAAGAAATACACTCTTGAGGATGGACTTTTCAGATTTGGAATCATATACCTGATGTTCGGGATGCAGATGGATGAAAGCTCCAATCAAACCATAAGTCTCTGAGATGATTGTCAGTTGCTGTTGCAGGTGTTCTTCACTAAAATCCGCAAGTGCGACACGATTCACTCCTTGGGGTAGAGGTGGACGCTCCATCACTATAGATTGAGGAAAGCTAAGAACAACTACTTGCCACCCTTCCTCGCTCAAGAGTTTAGCTAATCTATTGGTGGTGAGGGAACCGTCATCTGTAAGTAGACAAGTATGAAACTCTGGTAGAGTAAATTGCCAGAAATCAGGTACAGATAGAGGCATAAGTTTGACCAGACAGCGCTGAATGCGGTGATTTATTTGAGGTTGCTGGTCATCAGACCACGCTGAGGCATTTTTTTTTAGCCTCTGCTATCTTTGCCCCCAAGTAGGCACTAATCTTGCCAATTGTTCGCTGTTCTCCTAGTTCTTCTGGACTCAACTTGGGCAAATTAGGAAATAAATCTTGCATTGCACCGATAATTTCGGCCCTTTTAATTGAGTCAATTCCCAAATCTGCTTCTAAGTGCATTTCTGTCTCTAACATCTCTGCTGGATAACCTGTTTTATCACTGATTACACTCAACAAAGACTCGGCTATAGAAGCATTATAAGACTCTGTTTCTATAGATGAATTTTCTTGCGTAACGGGTAATGGAATAGTCAGATGACTGATTGAATTAGTTTGTACTTGGGCAACTGGTGTGGTAGATACCACAGTATTGACAGGAGTTTCTAGTTTAGGAGTCTGATCACTAACAGAAGTAACCTGTGGCTGGACAACTGGTGTTGTAAATGCCAAAGTATTTGTCGGAACCTGTTGTTGAGTTTCTAATGTTGGTGCTTGAGTGACAACAGGAGTAGCCTGTGGTTCAGCAATTTCTGTAGTGGCAGTTGCAACTAAATTAGCTTGTAGCTCGTTAGTTAGTGTTTTTTCAACAGTTGAATCTATGCGCTGATGGTTGGGATTAACATTTCCTAATAGCACACGATATTGTTCCTGCATCAATTGAAAAAAGGATTGAGAGGATTGTGCTTGACTCTTGAGATATTGATCGTGTACCCGCAGAATTTCAGACTGATGATTATAAAACTGGATCAAAACATTCTCTAAATAACTACCTACAACAGGAAAGGTATTATGAGCGGATTGGGAAATAGGTTGCATCATCTCTTTTGACTCAATGTAAGGAACAATAAAGGACAAATCTGAAGTATTAGCAGTCTCAGTTAACGGATGTGTAGATGTGGCAGACATAAATTCGGTGGGAATCACATCTGTATTAACAGTTACAGGTTCTAAAAAGGCAACATCTGCGTTGACAGTTGGTTCTGGTACCGTGACATCAATGGGAACATTTGTATTGACAGTTGTAGCTGCCGATGAAACGAATTGAGCAGCATTAGCTGTTTCGAGTTGATTGATCTGATGACCATCTTGTAAAGCTTTTTCAAAAGCTGTTTTTGTTTTCTCGCTGACATAGTTACTGCCTTTAAGAGTTATATTTAGCCGATTATTTTTTGCAACTTCGGTAGATGGAGGCTCAAACTGATAGGGATCAAGATTTTGTAAGGATAAACCAGCTACACGTAGTTGCATAACTGCCTGCCGCATTTGGAGATCGCTATCTTTTTCCCGGCTGGGATTCAGCGCGATCGCTAGGTGGGGGCGATCGCCAAGGGTAGCTTTCACAAAATTGCTAAGGATTTGTCTGGGACCAATTTCCACGAAGCAATAACCACCAGCAGCATAAAGATTTTCTATTTCTTGTTCAAACAGTACCGACTGAAGAAGATGCCCTTCAAGGGTTTTTTGAATGCTCTCAGGCTCAGTTGAGTAAGCTTTGCCAGTGGTATTGGAATAAACGGGAATTTTTGGGCTGTGGAAAGCGATCGCCCCAATCGCTTCGGCAAAGGGTTGGCACGCATGACTGACGAAACGGGTATGAAATGCCGCAGATACGGGTAGTGGGGTGACAGAATAACCGCGTTTGCTCAGAATTTGTTGGATGGTAGCGATTTCTGGCTTTGCCCCCGATAGCACAACCTGATTGGGAGAATTAAAGTTAGCAACATTGAGATGAGATAAACCTTTGATTATTTCCGGAATTTGCCGAATATCTCCATTTACAGCCAGCATACTTCCAGCATCACAATCAGGATCATTTTTTGTGGTACTCATTGCTTGACCCCTAGCTTTAACTAGGTAGAAGTAATCTGCATCACTTAAAACCCCAGCAGCCCAGAGTGCCGTTAATTCTCCAAAGCTATGCCCCATAACAAAATCTGCCTTGAACCCAGCCTGTTGGAGGATTTTGTATAAACCCGCACTAAAAGCACCGATTGCTGGTTGAGCATTTTCAGTCCGTTGCAAAGCTTCAATCTGGCTAGCTTTTTGATTGCTGTCAAATGTAGGGTGTGGGAAAACAACTTGAGAAACTGGTTGTAAACCATTTTCAATGAAGAGGTCATCCAGAGATTTGTAAGCTTGGCGCAGAGTAGGGAAGTTAATGGCTAGTTTACTACCCATATTCAAATATTGAGATCCCTGCCCTGGAAACATAGCTACCACTTTACCTTCAAGAGACATACCTAACTTGCGGTAGTAAACCCCACGAGGATGTTCCCAAGTTGATACTTGTGGTTGTTTTTGGAGCTGCTTAATCGCAATCTGTAGTAATTCCCCAGCTTCTACTTGGGATATAGCTACAAACCCCACTCTAGCGGCAGCAAGAGGAATATCTGAAGATTTACAGCTGTTAATTAGTTCTTTATAATATTTATTGCCAGTGGCGGATTCTAACTGTGACTTTGCATCCTCACATTTAGCAAACAACTGCTCTGGAGTATCAGCCCAAAGTAGAACTGACTGAGGAGCGTTGTGCAAACGATAAGCAAAGTTTTGTTCGCTCTTATATTCTTCTAGGACTACATGATAATTTGTGCCACCAAAACCAAATGAACTTACTCCAGCTCGTCTGGGTGTGTCTGCATCCGGTTGGAGCCAGGGTCTAACCTCTGTATTTAGGTAAAACGGAGAGTTGTCAATTCCAAATTTAGGATTCGGATTAGTAACGTTAATAGTGGGCGGTAGTACCTTGTGATGTAGAGCCAGTACCGCTTTAATCAGACTCGCAGAACCCGCAGCAGCCTTAGTATGCCCAATTTGAGATTTGACACTCCCTAGTGCAATATGCTCTTTTTGAAGGTTGTTCTCAGTGAAAACCTCATTTAAGGCTGTAAACTCGCATAAGTCACCAACTGGAGTTCCAGTGCCATGCGCTTCGATTAGGCCAATACTCGTGGGAGGAAAACCTGCATCTTCATAAGCCCGGCGTAACGTCCTGGTTTGCCCTTCTGGATGAGGGGCGTAAATGCTCTTAGATTTACCATCACTACCAGTACCCATACCTTTGATGACTGCATAAATGCGATCGCCATCGCGCTCTGCATCCTCAAGGCGTTTTAGCACCAACATCCCAATACCTTCACCAACCATCATCCCATCCGACTCTGCATCGAAAGGATTCAAATAGTCTTTTTTAGATGAGGCGGGTGTTTTGCTAAAACACATATAGTTGAAAATAGAGTTATCAGTCTCTACCCCACCGGTAATCATCATGTCGCATCGGCGCTCAATTAACTCGCTGATAGACATCTTCAGAGCGGTTAGGGAGCTAGCACAGGCTGCATCTACTACGCAATTCATTCCTCCCAAATCTAGGCGGTTAGCAATCCGTCCAGAAACTACATTGGCGAGCCAACCCGGAAAGGAATTCTCTTCCCAACCTACATAAGCCAGCTTCATTTTCTCAATGACTTTCTGGGTATCTTGATCAGACATTCCACTGCTTTTGAGAACTTTTTCCCAAACAGGATATTGCAATCGAGTAGTCAACGGGACGATTAATTGCATACATCCCCCAATCACACCCAAAACTACACCGGTGCGTTGACGAAGCTTATCGTGGATATCGCTACTAAAGTTTTTTGATTCCCCATAACCAGCATCTTCCATCGCAGCTTTTGCCACAACCAATGATAGTAACTGGGCAATATCAGTTACTTCCAAAATATTTGGAGGCAGCCCAAATTCCAAAGGGTTAAAATCGATGTCTGGAATGAATCCACCCCGCTTACAGTAAGTCTTATCAGGAGATGTAGGATCTGGGTCGTAGTAGTCGTCTATATTCCAGCGAGAAGTGGGAATATCAGTAATGCAATCGACTTTACCAATAATATTATCCCAATATTCCTGCAAGTTTTTAGCTTTCGGAAATAAAGCAGACATACCTATAATGGCAATCGGAACCCGTTGCAGTTGACTATGCAATTGCTCTTGACTTTGAGCATCCATATAATTTATTTATTTTCCTAGAAAACTATTTTGATGCACTTTGATAAACTTGCTGGTTTATTTTGCCCTAATTAATATTCAAGGATTAATTCATGTTTTATGCAAATTTCAGCTTGTTTTATTTTCATAAAATTTCTTTTTCACTGGTAGCTACCTCTTGGGTAGGAATAGAATGGCACTAGAAAAGCTGGAAAGTCGTCTGGGTAGGGTATTGCCAAAGGCAATCCTGAATGCCCCATTAGAATTCATGGGATTTTCAGTGTAATACTTGCCAGGTTCAGTACTAGCTTCACCTGACATCAGAATTTCCCCATTGTTTCTAATAACACATTTTCCATCATCCCAAGTGTTTAACGCACCTGTGCTTGGTTCCCAGGTATCTGGGTTTTTGATATCTTCTAGATAGACAATATTTAGTGCCATTCCTCTATAGCCCTTGGACTGCATATATCGGATAACTCTCTTAATATCCTGAGTATTTTTACTGAAGTTTGGCTGGAAGCTGATACGTTTATTAAATCGTACCACATACTGAGTTATCGGCTGAGAATTACTGACTTGTGACTAACTTTTATTGTGTTACTGGTACAATCCATACAGTCGTCATAAGATGCTCCATGCCCAGATCACTTAGAGTTCAACAGAATTGTCTTGACAAAGCCAAACTTGCACTCAGACATAACGGCTTTCCCAGCTAACGCTCTTTGGCTGAAGAGGTAGGCTAAGGAGAATATCAACAAACTCCTTCCTAAATGTCCAAATCAACCCAACTGCGGTCAAAAATAAATTTATAAATACGATTTTGGACTCTCAAAATTCTCTGTTGTTTGACTACTAAACCTGACAAGGGCAATTCCTTTTCCTCTGGGCTGTCAACGGTGATAACTTCTTCCTGATGCAAAACTTGTCGAAAAATTTCTAGTAGTTGAACAGACTTGTTACTTTTGAGAAGACGATCGCGGATGGTTCTCAAATGTTCTGGCTCATCCTGAGATTCCCAATTGTCTATTATATTCGTCCGCACTAAATTCTCGATCCAGGAGACTTAACCGCCTTTGGGAATGGGAGATGAAGTATTGCGGATGAGCTTACAGAGTTTTTGGGTAAGAGAAGGCTTTTTTCAGTGAATCGGCTGCCAAATCTTGAGGATGTTTTCACCACTCCCACCACCAGCAATAGTTTCTCCATCGGGGCTAATGGCGATCGCATAAATATATCCAGAACCTGTGTCTAAAGTGCGAATTTCCTTTCCTGTTAAAGGATTCCACAGTTTAATTGTCTTGTCACTGCTACCACTGACAAGGGTAAGGCCATTTTCAGTTCCACTGGGCAAAAAGGCAACAGAATTAACCTTATCTTTATGTCCTTTTAAAGTGCGGATTTCCTTTCCTGTATTTAGATTCCACAATTTAATTGTTTTGTCTTTACTGCCACTGGCAAGGGTGACACCATCAGGCGCAAAAGCGACTGAAAGAATCGACTCTGCATTTCCTTTTAAAGTGCGGATTTCCTTTCCTGTATTTAGATTCCACAATTTAATTGTCTTATCCCAGCTACCACTAGCCAGGGTTTTGCCATCAGGACTAAAAGCTACAGATGGAACACCATCAGTATGTCCTTCTAAAGTGCGGATTAACTTTCCTGTCTTCACATTCCACAGTTTGATTCTTATATCCTTACTAGCAGTACCACTGGCAAGAGTTTTGCCATCAGGACTGAAAGCTACAGAAGTAACTCCGTCAGTATTTCCCTCTAAGGTGCGGACTAACTTTCCTGTCTCCACATTCCACAGTTTGATTGTCTTGTCTGCACTACCACTGGCGAGGGTTTTACTATCAGGACTGAAGGCTACAGTCCAAATCCAATTGGAATGTCCTTCTAAAGTGTGGATTTCCTCTCCACTGCTCAGATTCCACAGCTTGACTGTTTTATCATCACTGGCACTACCAAGGGTTGTGCCATCAGGACTGAAAGCTACAGAATTCACATCGCTGGAATGCCCCTTGAAGGCTTTGGGTAGAAAATCGCTTTTTGAGGGCAAAGAAATAGGCAAAGAACTAGGCGGAGAATTAGAGGGAGAATATTCGCTCATTGTATGGGGATGAGTCTGGAAATACCAAACTCCCGCCAATCCCAATACCGAAATGCTAGAAATTAACAGCAGTTGACTTTTTAACCTGTTATTTAGTTTTAGTGAAAATGGTCTTTTGTAACCTGGAGTAGATGCAAATGTTGATGTAAGTACAGTTACGGGCAGTGATGGCAATGGTGATAGCCCAGGTGTCAAGTCAGCGATGACTTCATCAGCCGATTGGTAACGCTTTTGGATATCTCGTTGCAACAGCTTATCCAAAACTTCACCCAACTCTATAGACACAGAAACCCCATCCCTACCTGGACTGATTACATATTGTCGCCAAGACCCAACCCAACTATAGCCTTGTTGTATCCACAGTTGAGATGGGCGAACCCCAGTCAGTAGATGAAAACAAGTCGCCCCCAAACTGAATAAATCACTGGCTGGGTAAGCTTTGCCATCTTGCATCTGTTCAAGTGCAGTGTAACCGTGTGAGCCAATAACAGTGCCCATTTTAGTCTGCACTGTTGCTGTCAGTTGCTTAGAGGCTCCAAAATCGATTAGCACTAATCGCCCGTCACTTTGACGACGAATAATATTTTGTGGTTTGATATCACGATGAATCACTCCCCGCACATGGATAAACTTCAGTACGGGCAGTAAATCTAGCAAAAGTTCGCGAATCTGTGTTTCACTATAGTTTCCGCGCCTTTCCCATTCCTTAAGCAAGTTTTGCCCATCGATAAATTGCTGTACTAAAAACAGATAGCCCTTTTGCTCAAAATAAGCCAATAAAGTTGGGATTTGTGGATGTTCGGCGAGTTCTTGTAGTCGGCTTGCTTCTTGTTTAAATAGTTCAATGGCCTTTGTTAGTGGCCCAGTTCCCTGAAGTTTTGGGGCAAATTGCTTAACAACACAGCATTCATTCAGCTTGTGTACATCTTCTGCCAAATAGGTTCTACCAAATCCGCCCTCATCTGACAACACCTGAGTGGGACGATAGCGACCTCCCAGCAGGGGTATTAATTCTGCTCTACAACTATGGCAATAGTTGTTTTTATCAGGATTTAGGGGTTTTTGGCAATCGGGATTCACACAACAGAGCATACTGGGAATCCATTTAAATGGGAGTATATATTCATCTTAAGTCATGCAGTATTATCTCTGTTCTTAGTTCATCTCACTGAGATCCTATACAAATCCCCAATGTCCTTACCTCATCAGCTATTGAAGAATTTAAATAATTTGAAAAAAGTTGTGCTTAAGCGATGCATTTTGAAGAATTGATTTGCACAAATTGAACAATAATATAATACTTACGTATTGATAGGAAATACCAAATATGGATGATTTCAAAAACCACATTTGTCGTAAGGGCAATCGGTAAGACCTACGCGCAGGGGTACGCTAACGCCAGTTCCTTTATGCCGGGGAACCCGTCCACCGGAATGGCTCACCGCTTTGCATCTACATGAATTACCCCTAGTGTCTGGGTGTATTGCCTATCAAAGAATGATTAATAAAAACCTGAAACGACCTATTTACGTTTAAGTAGGTTGGCACAATAAAATCAAACTATGTAATATTAATGAAGTAGGCAAAACCTTTATACCTACTGCCTATTACCTTATCCCAACGACAATTATTTACGCCCACTGCCTTGTACACAACATAATTATTTTGTAAAGTGCGTAAATTAAACTTTGACTTTCGGATATAAATTTTAAGGTGTCGCTGAATTCAGCTATCGTGGAAAGTAGCAGTAATTTTTGGGAAAGCATCAAATACCTTCGTTGATGCGGTAAGGTTGGCTTTGCAGATAGTTTGGCTGCCAAGGAATGATCTGGAAATGGGGCTTTAGACTATTAATTTTATTCTTGGGGCTGGGGTTACTGTTGGATCTCGGTTCCCGCATCGGAGCAGAGATTTTTTGGTTTCAGGAAGTCGGCTACCTCCAAGTATTTTTGTTGAGGGTGATGACTCGTGGTGTTTTGTGGATAGCAGTAGCTGGGATAACTGCTATCTATCTACTGCTAAATCTGGGTTTAGCACAACGGCTAAAATATTCCCAGTCTCTGAAGATTGAGGAAGTTAAGCGTGAAGAAGCAAAACTTACGAGTGAATTAACAAATTTTCTCAGCCCTCATTATTCAAGACGCGACGAAAGCCGGATACTTACAACGCAACGCTTTAAAAAATTGAGATTGCGCGGATTATTACCCCTAACCCTGATATTGAGTTTGTTGATCGGGGTAATGTTGGTTCACTATGGTCAAATTGCTCTTTCTTACTGGCATTCTCCAGTTAATCAGGGCATTTTACCCATTCCCGCCCTATTTCGACCAGAGGCAATCTGGCAACTCTTGAGGCAGATTTTCTCTCAAGTTTGGTATCTCGGTTTAATTGGGGGAGTAGCGATCGCAATCTTAATCTATCCCCAATTTTTACTCACTGCGATCGCGGTTGTATTCAGTCCCAGTTTTGCATTCATCCTATTCCAACACTGGCCAAAGGTACTGCAATATTTCCACCCCACCCCTTTCAACAGCACTGACCCTTTATTTGGTCGAGATATCAGCTTTTATATATTTTCCTTACCCGTTTGGGAACTGCTAGAACTCTGGCTGATGGGATTATGTTTGTATGGTTTCGTCGCCGTTGCTCTCACTTATCTTTTATCGGCTGACAGTTTAAGTCAGGGGATTTTCCCTGGTTTTTCGCCGCAGCAGCAGCGTCATTTATTCGGTATGGGTGGTTTATTGATGTTGGTAGTGGCTTTGAGTTATTGGCAAAGTCGCTATGAACTCGTGTATTCTAGCCGTGGTGTAAGTTATGGTGCTAGCTATACAGATGTGACAGCCCAGTTGCCAGCTTATAGCATATTGTGTGTTGTGGCTGTAGCGATCGCCTTTTATCTACTTTGGCGAACGCTTTTCTGGAAACCCAAATCTCGGTATCGTCCCTTGGTATTTTATGGGTTGGGGATTTATTTAGTATTAGTTGTAGCGGCTGACGTTGTTCTACCTACGGTAGTGCAATATTTAATTGTCCAACCTAATGAGTTGCAGCGAGAGCAACCCTACATTCAACGGACTATCGCCTTGACTCGTCAAGCGTTCGATTTAGAAGCGATCGATTCTAGAGGCTTCAACCCTCAAGGAACACTGACTGAAGCTGATATTCAAAAGAATGACTTGACAATTCGGAATATCCGCCTTTGGGATCAGCGACCACTGTTAGAAACTAACCGTCAACTGCAACAAATTCGGCCGTATTATCGGTTTCCTGATGCCGATATTGATCGGTATACTCTGAAAACAGATGTAACTTCACGCCGACCATCAGCGCCCCAAAACCCACCAGCACCTAAGCAGGAAACTGCTGAAGCAACAGAACGGCGACAGGTACTGATTGCCGCACGAGAATTAGACTACACTGGCGTACCACAAGAAGCTCAAACATGGGTTAACCGTCATTTAATTTATACCCACGGTTTCGGGTTTACTGTTAGCCCAGTTAATACAGTTGGGGCGGGTGGTCTCCCAGAATATTTTGTCAAAGATATTAGCGGTAATAGTAGCGCCCTCACAACTTCCAGTCCAGCCATTCGCGAAAGTATTCCCATTGGGCAACCCCGAATTTATTACGGTGAAATAGCCAATACCTACGTAATGACTGGCACAAGAGTTAGAGAGTTAGATTACCCTAGTGGTAGTGATAATGTTTACAACTCTTATGAGGGTATAGGTGGCGTTGAAATCGGTTCAGCCTGGCGACGGTGGTTATTTGCCATATATTTGAAAGATTGGCAGATGGTACTGACGCGGGACTTTTTGCCAGAGACAAGGGTGCTATTTCGGCGAAATGTCAAGCAAAGAATTCAAGCGATCGCACCTTTTTTGAAATTTGACAGCGATCCCTATTTAGTAGCTGCTGCTGCTAATCAAGATTTTCCCAGTAATCCCAGTTATCTTTACTGGATTGTTGATGCCTACACGACGAGCGATCACTATCCTTATTCAGACACTGGTAACGATGGTATCAACTACATACGTAACTCGGTTAAGGTCGTGATTGATGCCTACAACGGCAGTGTCAATTTTTATATTGCAGATAAGAGCGATCCAATCATTGCCACTTGGTCAAGGATATTTCCCAACACCTTCAAACCGCTCAGTGCGATGCCAGTTAATCTCCGCAGTCATATTCGGTATCCGGTGGACTTTTTCAAAATTCAATCTGAGCGGTTGATGATCTACCACATGACCGACCCCCAGGTATTTTACAATCGGGAAGACCAGTGGCAGATTCCTAATGAAATTTATGGCAGTGAAACTCGTCCGGTAGAGCCGTATTATTTGATTACTAGTCTACCCACTGTAGAGTTTGAAGAGTTTATCCTGCTTCTACCCTATACTCCCAGACAACGGACTAATTTAATCGCTTGGTTAGCGGCGCGATCGGATGGTGTTAATTACGGTAAGTTATTGTTATATACTTTTCCAAAAGAAAGGCTGGTCTATGGTACAGAGCAAATCGAGGCGCGGATCAACCAAGACCCGGTAATTTCTCAGCAAATTTCCCTGTGGAATCGCCAAGGGTCGAAAGCTATTCAAGGCAATCTATTAGTAATTCCCATTGAGCAATCGCTGCTTTATGTCGAGCCAATCTATTTAGAAGCCACACAGAATAGTCTACCAACTCTGGTACGGGTAGTTGTGGCTTACGAAAACCGGATTGTCATGGCCCAAACTTTAGAACAAGCCTTACAGGGAATTTTTAAACCAGAAGTTACGCCATCCCCTGCAATTATCCGTCCCTTTGAAGAAGCAGCCCCTCCTGGTTAAGAGGTTATTTATAAAGTAAAAATAATTACATAGCAAGGGATAGACACTGATCGCCATTAACAAAATTTATTGCAACAGACATAGTTTAATGGTTCAACATAATGTAATAGACACTAAAAGTTAATGGACATGCTACAAAATAACCAACTAGAGATCCGTCACATTAGTCCCGAAGTGAGGCAGTTGATTAAAATGTACGCGGATGTTAATAGCTGTACGCAGTCTGAGATGTTGGAACGTATTATTTTGGAGTGGAACGCCCAACAAAGCGAGAGTGAAAGACCGCCAGGAGACGAAGATGAATAGCTTTCTGCTACAATTTTTAGTCTACTTATAGCGAAAGCCTTTCATTAATTTGGCTTTCTAGCTCAAGAAAAATTTTTCCGAGATTGGGTCTTTTTTGAGGGATTGAATAAAATCCCTCAAAGTCATCATGCTACCCGTTAAGGTGAATTTGGGAGTGCCATTTTGAGCAACGATTCTCACTTCGCCCTCTTGGATCTGAATCTTATTTTTAATGCTATCCCATAGAGTATTAAAGCTCTCATCATCCTTGCAACCATTGGCTTCAAGGAATCTTTGGCGTACTTCTGTTTTTAATGCGAGTGCTTCTGCTGCTTGAGTCCGTGCCTCAAAGTGCTTAACTACATCTTCATAAGCACTTTCCTTGAGAGTTTTGTTTTCAGCCTGAATTTGCTCTAACTGAGTTTTTATGGTTTGCAGTTGGGACGCTAAAGCGGCTGATTTATGATATTCAAGTTTTAAGGCTTGCTTTGCATTGGCTAACAAGGTTTTATAATCTAGCTGATCTGGATCTTGATTTTTTTCAGATTGCATTTTTATCTCTCGATCAACAGATTTTAGGTGAAAAACCCTCGTCAGTTATATTACAAAAACTGGCGAGAGTTTAGTAAATATTATGTGGGTTATCTAAGTATTATTTATTTCACCAATAATGGTGTTTCAGAGGTAGGATTTTCCTGAATACTACTCAAACAAGAACTAATGTGCAAGCGGATAGCACGTTCATAAACACTAGTCTGCTGAGTTCGTACCCCTACAGCCTGATATATTAAGCTAACTTCTGGGAATTCAGACCAATACATCAAAAAAATGTCTTTAGCTGGAGTAATAATTTCATAATTATTCTCTTGTCTTTTCTTTCTGAGTTTACAATTATTTAGTTGTAATTTTTGTCTGAATAGTTGTTCAAATTCTGAAATTAAATCTGAAGTAGTTTTCATGTGTTATCCACGTTAAAACGTGTTAAGGATGCAAAGACTATCTGATGATATTACTAAGTATGACACTTCAGATACCTCTTACAATATAGTGTATCAGTTATCGAGTATTTGAGAATTTGAGGTTATTTATCTGTTCTCACGATCAAAAAAGCAAACTGGAGACTGGAGACTAGAGACTTGGGGCAGAGGAAATAGTTAGAGATTTACAAAAAATAAATTATCCCCAATTATTTCTAGTAGTTAGCCAACCCAAAATTGCTGGGTGGAGGTCGGCAGAGGAGCAAGGGAGCAGGGGAGCAGAGGAGAGATTTGTACAAGTTCTTTCCCCCTTGCACCTCTGCCCCTCTGCTTGCCACCACGCAAAGTTTGTGTGGCGAAGCACTAGATTTCCAGGGGCGCAAGACCCTGCGCCCCTACGATATGATATTTTTTTAACTGCAAGTCCCTGAGCAGAGACACCCTGATAATTGCGCCGCGAAATTTATAATTCGAGGTAGAAGTCTGGGGGGGGATTGAGTGCCTACAGGCTACAGCCTGGGACTTCAAGACCCTCTGCAAAACTGATTAATTCCAAATACTCTGGATTTTCTACAAACTTTTTAGCAGCCAGCAATCCAGCAATGCTCCAAGTTTGATAAATTCTGGCTTCTTTGCCAATTAAACGGCCATTGTTGCCATCGTAGTATTCAGGGAATTTATCCTTCAATAAACGCCTTTCGGCAATAGCGATCGCTGCTTGAGCAAGTTCTGTTCGACCTGCTTTCTGCGCCGCCGACGCAAATAACCACAGTAAGACTGGCCAGTTGCCACCGTTGTGATAAGACCAAGCCCTATTTTTAGAGTCACATCCTGTAACAATTCTCCACTCTAAACCTTCTAAAGCCGGAAAGCAAATTTTAACAGGCATATAGCCGATCAAGTCTTGCCAACGTTGGGCAAATAAATTCATAATGCTTTGAGATTCTTTTTCGCTTGCTAAGGAAGTTAAGATTGCCATCAGATTTCCCAGAGCAAAAAAGCGAAAATCAATCCGTCCCGGCCCCAGATTTCCCGCTAAATATCCTCCCGTTTCTGGCAACCACTCGGTCAACCAACTAGGAATTGATTCTGAGTTGATGTTGAATTTATTAACAATTTCTTTACCAAATTCGTTATCTTTGTAACGATAGATTTCCCCCAATCGCTTCAAATCTAGCCAATAATAGTTGCGGATATGATATTTCAAAGATCCCAATCGCCTATTGACTTTGCCGAGATAACTATCCCCATCCCCATCTGGTAAAAGCAATTCACTAGCAGCCCTCAAGGACGCATAAAATAACACCTGAATTTCTAGAGGATGTTCGTAGACTCCCATCCGACGATCAATCATAAACGCGCCATCGGGAACTAACATTGTAGGGTACATGGAAAACCTATGTACTAAGCAAAGATCCAAAATTAGTTTGATTCCGGCTTGAAAATCTGGCTGACGCGCCAGGGACAAATCGCCTGTAGCTTTTTCATAGGCGCGTAGCAAGAGAATCCACCACATACAAGAATCAATTGGGGGAACACGAGCGATCGCCAGTTCACCAAAATCAGCAACCAAAAATTCCTCATTCCCCCTAGAATGTACTTTGAAACTGGCAGGCATTAATCCCGCTCCCGGTTCAAAGCAGTCTATCTGCTTTTCATGACTTTGTAATTTCAGTGTTTCTACTAAGAAGTTACGCACAATCTCTGGTTTCCCATACATGAGAAACACTAAAGCAGAAGGGACAAAATCGCGGAGAAAGCACTGGTCATAATTGAGTGCATCTGCCTCTGGATCGTGAGCGGCTACAGTCCCAATGGGTTTTCCCTGGTAATAAATTATCGACTCTTCCAATAATTCCCAAGCTTCTGCTTCCAGTTGACTGTTCTTATCGATGGCGCTAGTCATGGGTATTTAATTCCACTAATGGTATGTATCGGCTTAATTATGGAAAGTACGCCAGCCTTACTCAACAAAAAGGCAGGGGGAAATGACCTCTTTCTCCATCTGTGGAGCAGAAAATGGGTTTGAGTCCCCTACAACACAATACGGTTCAGTTAAGGACAAGACTTAGCGAAAATTAAGAAAAAACGAACCACACAGGGCGCAAAGGACACAAAGGAATAAGATTTTCAGAGAGTTTTTGCGTAAGTCCTGAAAGGTTTTTGGCACTAACTGAACCGTATTGCCCTACAACAACCAAGCGTGGTTCTCGTACTCTACCGGAAGCTAACGCAACAGGGGTGGTCACGTAGCTCTGCCGTTGGCTGGTGTAGCCTCTCTAAGAATTGGCGAATCCCCTTTCTGTTCAATCTCCCTTGCTCCCTGCCCCCTTGCCTCCTGCTCCCTTGGCCTCTTTCTCAAGCTGACCAGGTTTCCCGGAAGTCAGCATACAGAGTCAATCCACCATCTACAAATAGCGTTTGTCCGGTGATGTAGGCGGCTTCATCCGAAGCTAAAAAAGCTGCTGCGGCTGCCATCTCCTCTGAAGAGCCAGCACGTCCCATTGGGATGTGACTTTCCACAATCGCTTTTTTTTCGGGGTTATCTATCCAGTCTTGATTTATTGGTGTAATTGTTGCTCCGGGGGCAATGGCGTTGACACGAATACCTCGGTTGGCATATTCCAAAGCTAAGGTTTTAGTCAGGTTTTCCATACCACCTTTGCTAATGGAATAACTGATATACATCGGTCGCGGAATAATTTCGTGAACGCTGGAAATATTAATAATCACCCCCGAACGATTTAGAGATAAGAGGTGTTTAATAGTTTCACGAGCGCAGAGATAAGCACCCCGGAGATTGACTGCAATTACTCGGTCAAAGTCTGCTGTTGTAACTTCGTGAGATAGACTTTCTATCTGAATCCCAGCATTGTTAATTAGAATATCTAAACTGCCAAATTCCTTTACTACGGTGTTGACCATCTCGATAATGTCTGATTCTTGGGAGACATCACCCTGAACCAGCAGCGACTTCACACCACAATTTTCGATATTTCCGCAGGCTTTTTGCAATGCCATTTCTTCTGTGTCTACCGCCGCTTCTGGGCTTTTGCGGTAATTGATGGCGATGTTGCACCCTTCTTGAGCGAGTCTGATAGCGATCGCCTGACCAATTCCTGAAGTTGCACCTGTAATTAAAGCATTCTTTCCCTTTAACCCTATCATATTTCCTGACCTTGCTTGAATTTGAACTTAGTCAAACAATTTTGAATTTTAGATTATTCTTTCAAATATCTAAAGTTATTTTGTCAACCCCCAATGGAGGTAATTTAAATTTAAAAAATGTGAATTTCTAAAATCAATTCTCAAAAATCAGGCTACAGATCCAAGAGATGAAAACTCAACTTGAATCTGATGCCTCTTAATTACGAATTACGAATTACGAATTAGTTAGTCCCTATCGCAAATTCGCTGGCACTTGTTCAGGAACTACCCAATAGTAAACAGTTTTGCCCTCTACATTGAGAGTCTGCTGTGGTTTCCAATCGCCCATATCGAAGGCGTGGGAAACAATGCGAGTCCCAGGTTTAAGTTCTTTCAACAGCTTGGGACGGAGTTTGGCGTTGATCTCTGGCAGTAAATAAAGTGTAACTACTGTTGCTTCGCTAAAATCAGTGTTGAACAAATCTTGTTGGACAAACTTGACGCGATCGGTTACTCCTGCCTTTTTAGCATTCTCATTAGCTTCTTTGATGCGATCGGGGTCAATATCTATACCGATACCGCGCGTACCAAACTTTTGTGCCGCAGTATTAACAATTCTTCCATCACCACTACCAAGGTCGTAAAGCACATCATTTTTACCCACTTTTGCCACTTGTAACATTGCATCTACCACTGGCTGTGGTGTAGGTACATAAGGAACATCTCCAGGACGTTCTTGGACTTGAGTTGTGGGAGTTGTCGCCGATGGTGTTTCGGTTTCGGTCTGACCTGTTAAAGTAGAGGGTTGTTGTGTTCCGGCTTCCAAATCTTGTTGTTGCGGCGTACACCCAGCAATTCCTAAACTGGTAACACTAACGCCTGTAACCAGTAAAAACAGAATTTTTTTGAAGTTCATGAATTTTTTCCTTTGTCAATAGTTATTGGGTATTGGGTATGGGGGCATTGGACATGGGTAAGAGGACTTGGGGACAAGGAGAATTGGGGACAAGGGGAAAGACTTTTTTCAAGTTCTCACCTCTTGTCCCCTTGTCCCCTTGTCCCCCTGCTCCCCTGCTCACTCATCTCACGTCCTACC
>NZ_JADEXU010000305.1 GCF_015206895.1 Nostoc sp. LEGE 12450
AAGGCAGGGGGCAGGAGAAAGGAGGGAGGAGTTATTCTTCTTTATCTGTCTCATCTTCCCCAATCCCGAATCCACAGTCTCCTAACATCCAAGGATTCATTTTCGATTTAGATGGTGTGCTGACAGATACAGCAGAACTTCATTATCTAGCTTGGAAGAAGTTAGCAGATGAAGAGGGTATACCGTTTAATCGGCAGGATAACGAAGCGCTGCGGGGTGTATCTCGTCGTGCTTCCCTCATGCTGATTCTTGGGGATAGACCATATTCGGAAGCACAAATCCAAGAGATGATGGAGCGGAAGAATCGCTACTATGTGGAATTGATTCAAAATATGACATCCAAGGATTTGTTACCAGGTGCGATCGCCTTTTTGGATGAACTGCGACAAGCTGGGATTAAAATCGGCATTGGTTCAGCCAGCAAAAATGCCCGCACAGTAATCGAGCGATTAGGCATTGCTGATAAAGTAGATGCGATCGCAGACGGTTATAGTGTACAGCAACCCAAACCAGCACCCGATCTATTTTTGTACTCAGCCAAGCAGTTAGGACTTGAACCAGCGCAATCTGTAGTTGTAGAAGATGCCGCAGCAGGCATTGAAGCGGCTCTAGCTGCTGGGATGTGGGCAGTAGGACTTGGCCCCGTTGAACGAGTTGGAGCCGCTCATGTTGTCTTACCCAGCCTAGAAGGTATCAAATGGGCAGATTTAAGAGCCAAATTGAGTGACATTGCCAGACAAAAACATTCAGAGACTTCCAAATAAAATTTATGAAACCAATGGCATCAAAATTAAACTCAAGCGATGAAACTGATAACTAAAAGAATGTAGAGACGTAGCAATGCTGCGTCTTTACAAGGTTTATGGATCTGACTTTTCACGGTATCTGGAAAACCCCTCCTAAAAGCAGAGAGACTTTGAATTTCCGCCTTACCGCGTCGGCAAGAGGGTTAGGGGGTTGAGTTTTTCGATTTCATTTTTGGATATCTCTAATAACTGTTGAACAGCAAAAGCTAAGATCATCCAAGAAGGGAATCTAAATTGACAAATTGAAGGAGGCAGGAAGCAGTAGGCAGAAGGATTAAATCAGTAGAGGATTCGACCCCTACTGATAGCGCAGCGTAAAGCCTGCGGCATAGCTTCTCTACGAGACGCTACGCGAACGCTTAGAGCGAGTCTGCGAGCGTCTTTAGAGCCACTGAACGAGAGTTCAGTGTTCTTGTCTTAAACCCTTGCTCCAGATGGTCGCGGCAGGAAACACAGGGCAGTTTTCCTCCTGCCTCCTGCCCTCTGCCTCCTGCCTTCCTTGATAAAACTCAACTTTAGAATCCAAATTAGGAGTAAGAGCGTGAATTTGGACGATTTAGCCTTACAGATACAACTTATGCGTAAGCGCGTCGCCCTTTTGCAACGCCAGAGTGAACAGCAAAAAGCACAGGAAGATATTGAAGTCATCACAGATGTATTCAAGGAACTCTACCTAGCTTTGGAAGAAATGCAAATAGTTAATGAAGACTTACAGCAACAGAATGAAGAATTATTTAACGCTCAACAGTCCTTAATAGCACAAGGTCAACGCTACCAGGAACTGTTTGAGGAAGTACCAGATGCCTATTTGGTAACTGATCCAAGAGGAGTAATTCAGGAAGCTAACTCTGCCGCCCAGAATATATTGAACATCTCAAAGAATTTGCTGTTGAGCAGACCTTTAGGAATTTTTGTGCTTGAGAAAGAACTGATTGCTTTTCATTTGAAACTGACTCATCTGCGCGATCGCGCCGAAACTCCAGACTGGAAAATGCAAGAGTGGGAAGTAAATCTGCGGCCACGTAACAAAACACCCATTATTGCTGCGATAAAGGTGGCTGCTATCCGTAATCAACAAGGTAACTTAGTTGGTCTGCGTTGGCTATTGCGCGATATTAGCGAAAGCAAGCGTACTCAAGCCAAGCTGCAATGGGCAGAAGAGGCGATGCGACTAGCGCTTGCCAAAGAAAGAGAGTTTAGTGAACTTACATCCCGGTTGCTCACCACCGCCTCTCATGAGTTTCGCAACCCTTTGGCTACCATCCACTCTTCAGCAGAACTACTAGAACATTATCGCCATCTATGGAGCGACGAGCGACAACAGATTCACCTACGTCGCATTCAAACATCTGTTATGCATATAACCCAGTTGCTGGATGATGTACTGGTGCTGAATCAGGATGAAACAGGCAAGTTAGAGTTTAATCCAACACCCCTAAATTTGGTGGAATTTTGCCGCGATCTATTAGAAGAATTAGAACAGAGCGATCGCTCCCAACATGCGATCGTTTTTAGCAGTGAGTGCCAATGCACCTCAGCTAACCTAGACGCTAAACTACTCCGACAAATCTTGAGTAATTTATTCTCGAATTGTCTAAAATACTCTCCCATTGGTAGCACAGTTAAGTTTTCTGTAACAACTGCCAACGAGCGAGCTATATTCCAGACTCAAGACTCTGGTATTGGCATTCCTCCTGCTGACATTGAACACATATTTGAACCTTTCCATCGCGCCAGTAATACAGGCAATATCCCAGGAATGGGATTAGGGATGTCCATCGTCAAGCAGGCTGTAGATTTACATGGCGGCGAGATTATTGTCGAAAGTGCGATCGATGTAGGAACTACCTTTACAGTCATCCTGCCATTTTCGAGAAATTTGTATGTATAGTCGCTTGCACTAATGCTTCTTTTTATTTCTTATTGGTTTGCGATTGAATGTTTTTACCTTCCAATGGATGCATAGACCCCCAATTTCAGGCTAACAAGCTCTAGCAACATTGGGTTTTAAGCTAGATATACTATGCTTTTGAGTCACTTTCAACCGAGGAAGACCGTACAATAATCAATCACTCTTATTTATCGAATTCAAAACAAAAAGTAATTGCTTCTATACTAAAAGGTCTTTAAAGTAAAGTTAGCCGGTCAACAATTAGTTGATTGTAAAGTTTTTCTTAACAATAGCTTAGGGAAACAAACTCAAGGACTTTGTATATTTAAGTGTCAGTTTAAAATATTACGCCTGTGGTAATCTCTAACAAATCAGAATACGCACTTCTAGCCCTGTTAGAGTTAGCAACCTGCTACCCTAAGGGTGAAGCGCTGCAAATTCGAGAAATAGCGGTCTTACAAGATATACCAAACCGCTATTTGGAACAACTTCTGGCAACATTAAGACGTGGAGGTTTAATTAAGAGTATACGTGGAGCCAAAGGTGGCTATGTTTTGGCACGAGACCCTGGAAAGATTACAGTGTTAGATGCTTTTAGCTGCATGGAAGGGTCAGATATTGTTGTATCTGATTCTGAGCCGACTCCCAACACGGTAGAAGGTGAACTAATTCAGGAAGTCTGGCAGGAAGCGCGTCAAGCTGCTAACTCCGTTTTGGAAAAATATACACTCCAAGACCTTTGTGAACGAAGATCGCTAAGAAAGCAGAAGGAACTCATGTATTACATTTAGAAAGGGTGAAGTGGGAAAATTTTCATCCTTTATCTTGAATTGATAGTCATTTCTACATTGATAGTCATTTCTACTTTGACCATATTTAGCACATCTGGATGTTACATCTAGATTTGCAGTAATTTCAAGTAAGCAAGCAGAAAATTCTTAGTATGATATCAAGTCTGGGTAATTAGTTACAATTCCCACAGTCATTTCACCCTTCCCCTTAGCCTACGGTGTCTACACAAGTAATAAAAATCTAGCTTGATGAGGCTTTGCTCGTTCCCATACACCGTATGGGAATGCATTCATTGAGGCTCTGATTCAATTTATCACTAGAGTCAGAGCCTCTAATCAACTATTTCTATACAGAGCAAGGGGAGTAGAGACAAAGTTTAGCTTTAGCAAGGTAGCTTTTTGTGGGTTTAGCAAGTGATAAGACGGGCATAACATAAAATATTTTTTACAAAAAATATAGTCGAAAGAAGAAAATTTTGAGTAACTATTTGCTATCTCAATTGTCTAGTTAGGCGTTTTTTGTGATGTAATCCTTATTAACAGTAATAACCAGACAACCTGTGAGGCTGTTATATGCCTGAAGTCAATTCTCAACAGCCCATAAATACTGCCGCTACTCTTGTGGAGAGTTATGCAGCAGGAAAACGGGACTTTAGTAAAGCAGAACTGGGTAATGCCGATTTGCAAGGCATTAACTTGAAAGGATCTGATCTCAGTTATGCTGACTTGAGTGAAGCTAACCTAAGTGGTGCTAATCTCAGGGGAAGTGACCTGAGTTTCGCCGATCTCCATCAAGCTAATCTAAGGGATGCCGATCTTAGGGGAGCATTGTTGATGTCAGCGAATCTCCGCCAAGCCGATCTCAAAGGAGCAAAGCTAGAAAAAGCAGACTATGATCGCAGCACCCATTTTCCCCAAGATTTCGACCCAGTGAAAGCTGGTATGCAAATAAAAGTTGAAGATTAATTAATTTAACATTCAAAAGAGAGGAATATTGCTCTCCTTCCTCCTTCAACGAGGGTACTTGCCTCAAGATAGAAGATATTTTTGCCAAAAGAGTTGTATTTTGGTGAAAAAGCCTATCTATGAGGTTGACAATGGAGGCAAAAAGTGGAACCATCAACCGACGCGCACCGCTAATTACTGCTGGGATTTTTCTTGGTGTGGGTCTTGGAGGGTTTATTGATGGAATTTTACTGCATCAGATCCTCCAGTGGCATCACATGCTTAGTAACATTCGACCTCTGACAAACAGAGCCAATATAGATTTGAACATGGTATGGGATGGATTCTTTCATACCTTAGATTGGGTATTCACGGCGACTGGACTTGTGTTACTATGGCGTGCTGGACGGCGTGATGATGTTCCTTGGTCATCACAGACCTTTATTGGATCAATACTGATTGGTAGTGGGTTGTTCGACTTGGTTGAAGGTTTAATTGACCACCAAATTCTCGGTGTTCATCATGTGAAACCAGGCCCAAATGAGTTAGCTTGGGATCTAGGATTTCTTGCATTCGGTGCGCTACTTGTTGTTATCGGCTGGATAATGATAAAAAAGGAGTCAAGAGTAATTAGTCCTTAGTCATTAGTTATTGGTCATTGGGCATTGGGCATTGATTAATAATCATAGTTCTTCTCCCCCTGC
>NZ_JADEXU010000306.1 GCF_015206895.1 Nostoc sp. LEGE 12450
CCTTTGCCCCCATTCCCCTCTACAGCTATTAACTAATTATGTCTAATAACACACCTACCAATAAACGGATTCGACTCAGAATTCCTAAAGACTATCACCAGGAACCTGTGATTTCTCGCCTAGTGTCTGACTACAATCTGACTGTGAATATCACAGCAGCAATTTTGGGAGCCAATGCTGTCGGTGATGGTTGGTTTGACCTTGAATTACAAGGAACAGATGCACAAATCCAGAGCGGACTAACCTATCTCCATGATTTGGAATTAGAAGTCTGGGATGATACTAAAACAATTGATTGGTAAGGGTTATAGCAACAATACTATGGGCGCACAGCTAGCTGCACACCCTCACGAATAACCGATAGAGAACTACTATATTAACCAACTACGCTTGAATAATGAAGTCTGTAGCTGTGAGAGCGGGGGCACCGCTAAGAGTGGCAAATAGACCACCACTACCAAAACCAGCCTCACTACCATTTGGATTGTAGAACAACTGCCCACTCACAGCGTCATAGACAATTTTTGCTGTGCTGGCTTTGCCTAAATTGGTCACTTGAAAATCACTGACATTACTAAAACCTATTCCAGGGGTAGAAGCGATCGCACTGAAAGTAGTCTTATCCAGAATAATTTTATCGCCTTGGGAGTGTTTGAAGTCAGCGATCGTATCTACACCAACAGCACAACTCGTAAAGGTCGCATTGGTGTTGTACAGAAACCTGTCAGCACCTGCACCACCAATAAGGATATCGTTGCCTGTACCACCAATAAGAGTATCATTACCAGCATCACCTCGCAGCAGGTCGTTGCCACTTTTACCATTGATAATATCGTTACCCCCCTGACCGTTGATAACATCAGCCGAGTTGCCAAAACCCGTGATGTTATTGTTGAGTTCATTGAGGAAAGTTACCGTGTTCTTGTTGTACAGGCTAGTTTGAGTGGAATTTGCATCAAAGACATCAAAGCTGTCGGCAATGTTGGTTTGCCCATCAAATAAGATATTACCAATGGCAGGTCTTGTTGAAGTTGGTAAATTATCGAGGTTTTCTAACTGAAAGTTTTGCAGAGTAACTTTGGTATTAGCCACATTTTCAAAGGTGACTTCCAAATTGCTGCCATTTTGAGTTAGTTGCAGATTTCGGGCAGTTAAACCACTCCCTGTAAATTGCAAGGTGTCAACATTGCCAATCACTGCTGCTGAAGGATTTGAGCCTTTACCAACGCCACCAAAATCTGTAATAGTATCATTGCGATCGCCTCGGCGAATTACGAATTTATCTTGACCGCCGTTGCCTGTAAGAGTATCGTTACCACCTTTGCCGTCGATGATATTGTTGCCAGATGTGCCTAATAGAGTATCTGCACCAGCAGTTCCTGTGAGGTTAGTGTTGCCGATATTCGTCCCGCCAAACAGCACATAGGTTTGCCCAGATTGGGAGCCGATAAGCAGGTCGTCGAACCCGTCGCCATTGACATCTCCGGCACCACTGACAGAGATGGCTGAGTTGTTCGGAGTGAAGCCGTTGATGCTAAAGCCGTTAGAGCCGTTGAGTTCCGAGAGGTTGAGGCTAGAACTAAAGCCTGTACTTTTGCCAAATACCACAAAGTTCTGCTCCGATCTGAGAATAATCAGGTCGTCGAAGCCGTCGCTGTTAACATCTCCAGCACCTCGGACAGAGAAACCTGTGGAATCCGTCCTAATGCCGTTGATAGTGAAACCATTAGAGCCGTTGAGTTCCGATAGGTTAAGGCTGGGGCTAAACCCTGTGCTGTTGCCAAACACCACGTAGCTCTGCCCAGAAGCGAAGACGGTACCGTTCTCGGAACTTAAACTTATTGCTCCGATAATTAGGTCGTCGATGCCATCGCCATTGATATCTCCAGCACTACTGACAGGGGAGCCTGAGAAGTCACCTTCCTTGATGCCGTTGATAGTGAAGCCGTTAGCACCGTTGAGGGTAGAGAGGTTAAGGCTGGGGCTAAAGCCTGTGCTGTTGCCGAACACCACGTAGCTCTGCCCAGAAGAGGAGCCGTTAGGTGAGGCATTGGATGCCCCGATAATCACGTCGTCGATACCGTCGCCGTTGATATCTCCGGCACCACTGACAGAGCCGCCTGATATGTCACCCACTTCGTTGATGCCGTTGATAGCAAAGCCGTTAGTACCGTTGAGGCTGGAGAGATTGAGGCTGGGGCTAAAGCCTGTGCTTTTGCCAAACACTACATAGCTCTGCCCGGAAAAGTTATTAGCATAAGGTGCGCCGATAATCACGTCGTCAAAACCATCATGGTTGATATCTCCTGCACCGCTGACAGAGCTACCCGATATATTATTTGCTGCGATGCCATTGATGGCGAAGCCGTTAGTACCGTTGAGAGTGGAGAGGTTGAGGCTGGAGCTAAAGCCTGTGTTCTTGCCAAATACCACGTAACTCTGTCCAGATTGGGAGCCGTTGGGGTCAGCACCAGATGCTCCGATGATTAGGTCATCAATGCCGTCGCCGTTAACATCTCCAGCGCTGCTGACATTGCCTGAAAAGTCATTCGCCGTGATGCCATTGATAGCAAAGCCATTAGCGCCGTTGAGGTCTGAGAGGTTGAGGCTAGAGCTAAAGCCTGTGCTGCTGCCAAATACCACGTAGCTTTGCCCAGATTCAGAGCCGTTGGGGTCGGCACCGGGTGCCCCGATAATCAGGTCGTCTAAGCCGTCGCCATTAATATCTCCCGCATCGCTGACAGAGGAGCCTGATCTGTCAGCCGTTGCAATGCTGTTAATGACGAAGCCATTAGTGCCATTGAGGTCAGCAAGATTGAAGGATGAATTAGGCATGATTTTCTCCTGCATTTTTTGTGATTCAGGGAATAACTCATATCTAGCTTCAGGCAACTCTTAGTCTCGTGTAACCGAGACTAAGAGTTGCAAGACCAGGGTTCAAAACCAGGCAGACTTGCTCTGTATGCGTAAACTATGCACCTTCTAGGGTGAAATGAGAATTAGACATACAAATCCCGCCACTAGGTTTTTACCTGAGTATCCCTAGTTTTTTTCAGTCATCAGAGAAATTTCGATTAGAAAACTTAAAACAGTGGAAACACTTAAATATTCTTACAACCACTCTTTACTCTATGAGTATAAAATTGTCAACCGTCTAAACTTCAAATTCTTTTACTAAAATTATCAATATTTAAGTTAATTTACTTATTGTTTTTTTACGGTCTTTGTGAAACTCTCCTTTACATAACAATTATTACGATAAATTGGTAGAGTTACCGTAGTTTATTAAAAGTCAGAAATATGAAAATCTCTATGAAGCTAACATCTCAGCAGGTACGCTATCAGCAAGATTCTCTGCCGAAGCCAAAAATTGCGTTGGCGCAGCTCACCGTAGGCATCGCTATTGGGAATTAATCTGATGTCTCAGTGTAAATCTGTAGAACCTGCTTCAGTCCACAGCCGCATTCTCGTACCTCAGAAGTATAACAGGCAACCTGTAATTTCGCGGCTGGTGTCTCGTTATGGTTTAACCGTCAATATCAAAGCAGCATCACTGACATCCGATAGTGATAGCGATGGCTGGTTTGATTTGGAACTTTCGGGAAATCCCCAAAAACTGACAAATAGCCTATCTTACTTGCAAGGATTGGGGGTGAATTTACTCGAATTAGCGATCGCTAACCACATTCAATCTAACCAGCACTCTTTACCTTTCCCAAATCTAGCTAGCAAACTGAGTCCCAAAGACTCTGCATTACTGAAAAATCAATGGCAAGAACAATTCCAGCAATGGATTTCTCTTGGTCAAACTAATCGATTGCGCTTGCAACTGTGTGTCTTAAAATCTTATTACAAAGAGCCAGTAATTTCTGAGTTAGTTTCTCGTTATGGATTAACTGTAAATATTACCAGTGCTACACTTCAACCCGATACAGAAGATGACGGCTGGTTTGACTTGGATTTGTGGGGGAGAACCAAACAACTTTACTCTAGCCTGAGTTATTTAGAAAAACTGGGGCTACCGATTTGGCTAGATTTATCTAGCGTTTATAGCGATGTCTACGGCGGGCTACGCCTACGCTAAGTAATAAAATCGTCACTATCCAATGGCAGCATTAAATAAACGTCAAACCAATTCCCAAACCAGATTATCACTGGTTTCTTCAGTCTCTAACAAAAGCCAAGTCACTCAGATTCGTCTGCGGATATATATTCCCAAATGCTATTTGCAAGCGCCTGTAATTTCACAATTAATTTCTGGTTACGGCTTGGTAGTTAATATTACTAAGGCTATGCTACAACCAAATACAGATGAAGAAGGGTGTTTTGATATTGAACTACGGGGGACAGTGCCACAAATCTCTAACGGTTTGGCTTATCTGGAATCCCTGAATCTTAGAATTGTGGGCAAGCCGAATGCAGACGGCGATAGCTGGTTTTGTTGAAATAATCCAAATAATTTAAATTTCGTAGTACCAAATATCTTCTTCTCGCACCACAATTCGATGCAGGGAAAGACGAGCAATTAAGCCCTCTTGCTCAAACTGTCCAAGAACACGAGTGATAGTCACACGAGTTGAACCTAGCATTTCTGCCAAGTCTTCGTGAGTCAGACGCATATCTATTAAACGTCCCTTCTCAACTTCCGAACCAAACTTTTTAGATAACCATGCCAACAGCTTGATCAGCATGGTATCAACTTTTTTATGGCTACGAATAACCATCAATTCTTGAGCTTGTTGGATATGGGCAAGTAGAGTTTCTGTTAGTTGAGTCCACTCCTCTATAGGTAAGACTGTCGCCTCTACTTTAGTTAGGCATTCCATTTGGTAAGGTTCTAATTTTGACAAAGACTTACCAACAATATCTCCAGGGCCCCACAATCCCAGAGCCACGGTTGTACCATCTTCCAAATAGGTAAAAGTCCTGACAAAACCCGTTTCAATCTTCCAAAGCCCCTTTGGATGCTCTGGCAAAAATGACCTCCGGGCAAAAATTTCTTTAGTATTATTACTGTTTAAGCTAGTTAAATTTGCATATAAAGATACCATAATTATATCACTATTCTCCGATAAATTAACCGTAGTATTATATTTATATC
>NZ_JADEXU010000307.1 GCF_015206895.1 Nostoc sp. LEGE 12450
TTGCAAACTCTACACCTTCAGGCGATGATCGCACCACCTCCCCATCTGTCCATCCCCCACCACTCTACTGCTGATATTTTCTAATCAACTCCAAAGCATTTTGATACCACTCTGCATTTCCTTCTTGTCGAAGTAGTTCAGCTGCTTTTTGCAAGTCTACAATTGCTTCTCCCTTTTCTCCTAAATCGTAGCGGGTAGTACCCCTTCTGTAGTAGGCATAGGCATAGTTAGGATTAATCTTGAGAGCAGCGTTATAATCAGCGATCGCTCCTTGCTTGTCTCCTAAATCGGAGCGGGCTATTCCTAGGTTGTAGTAGGGTAAGTCAAAGTTAGGATTAATCTTGAGAGCAACGTTGTAATCAGCGATCGCTCCTTGCTTGTCTCCTAAATCGTAGCGGGCTATTCCTCGGTTGTTGTAGGCTAAGGCATAGTTGGGATTAATCTTAAGAGCAGCATTGAGCTCAGCGATCGCCCTTTGGTTGTCTCCCAATTCGTAGCGGACAAATCCTCGGTTGTTGTAGGCTAAGTCAAAGTTAGGATTAATCTTGAGAGCAACGTTGTAATCAGCGATCGCTCCTTCCTTGTCTCCTAAATCATAGCGGGCTATTCCTAGGTTGTAGTAGGGTAAGTCAAAGTTAGGATTAATCTTGAGAGCAACGTTGTAATCAGCGATCGCTCCTTCCTTGTCTCCTAAATCAGAGCGGGCTATTCCTCGGTTATTGTAGGCTAAAGCATAGTTGGGATTAATCTTAAGAGCAGCATTGAGGTCAGCGATCGCTCCTTGTTTGTCTCCTAACTCGTAGCGGGCAAATCCTCGGTTGTTGTAGGCTAAGGCATAGTTAGGATTAATCTTGAGAGCAGCGTTGTAATCAGCGATCGCTCCTTGCTTGTCTCCTAAATCAGAGCGGGTAGTACCCCGATAGAGATAAGCTTCAGCATAATTAGGATTGAGGCGAATGGCTTCACTATAATCAGCGATCGCCCCTGTATAATCGTTTTTACTATATTTATCGTTAGCTTTTATATAAAAGTCATCTGCTTTTGATGCAGCAGCAACATTAATACTTGGCAGATTCACTCCCAAATCTACCCCCACAGCTAACATCCTTTGTGCAGCCGAATAGATAGTAGTTCCAATCCCTGTAATAATTTTACTCTGGCTTTTTTCAGTTATTGCTTGCTCATCAGACCTGCCGTGAACTGCTACTACTTCCCCTTGTTCATTTAGCACCGCACCCCCACTCATACCTTTTAAAGTATCATTATCGTAAATGATGTTATAACCATCACGCTGTGCCGTCCCGTTGGCGTTTACTTTTAGATTATTGGGATAATACCGATATTCACAACTTAAATTTGCAGGAATTCTGCATAATACTTAAAAATACCAGTAAAAATCATGTTCCTAGATGAAGATAATATAAATTTGGCTGTTAATTGCTGTATATAGTGCTTTTACTGTGGATACAATACACTCTGACTTCACTTCCACTCTTCTCACTTAAAAGAAGACAAGCTTTAAATCTTACTCCCCAATGCTCGCTCTTAAGGGGCTGGGGGTTAGGTCTGTATTCTATGCAATTGAGAACCGCTATATTAGCCAGCGAGTAATAAGTTTTAGGATCTAGGGTGAATATTAATGAGTAAGCTTGGTGGACGTTACCAAATTCTCGAACAAATCGGACAAGGGGGGTTTGGAGTGACTTTCTTAGCCGAAGATACCCAACGGCCAGGAAATCCCAAATGCGTTGTTAAGCAGTTTAAACCAATTTCAGACACTTTACAGCAAGCAAAGCGTTTCTTTGACAGCGAAGCAGTGATTCTCGAAAAATTGGGAAATCATGATAATATCCCGCGACTTCTGGCTCATCTTGAAGAAAATCACGAATTTTATTTAGTTCAAGAATATATAGAAGGTCACGACTTGAGTAAAGAATTACTTCCAGGTAAAAAGTTGAGTGAAGCTTATGTAATTAAACTTTTAAAAAATATTTTACAAGTTTTAACTTTTATCCATCAGCAAAAAGTAATTCACCGAGATATTAAACCTTCAAATATCATCCGACAGCTAGATGATAAAATTGTCTTGATTGACTTTGGTGCAGTCAAACAAATTAGTACCCAAATAATTAAATCTCAAGGACAAAAGAATATAACTTTTGCTATTGGGACTGAAGTCTATATGCCAAGTGAACAAACATCTGGTAATCCTGATTTTCGCAGTGATATTTACGCAGTCGGGATTGTTGCTATTCAAGCTCTTACAGGAATATCGCCAGAACAATTACCAAAAGATGCCAATAATGAAATTGTTTGGCATAATCAAGCAGAAATTAGCCAAGAGTTAACATATATTTTAGATAGAATGGTGCGTTATGATTTTCGCCAGCGTTATGAATCAGCAGAGCAAGTATTACAAGCTCTACAAAAACTATCGCTATCAACACAAAAAATATCGCCAAACTCAACATTCCCGCCAACAATTCTACCCCAACCTATTCGTCGCCCACTACCGTGGAAGTGGATAATTCCTCTGTTCGCAGTAACAGCAACCATTACAGTTATTAGTATCTTTAGACCTGTGCCATCTCCCATTCAACCTGCACCTATAGAATTATCATCTTATGAAGATCCCAAAAGTAAAATCAAGATAAAATATCCAGAAACCTGGAATAGACAAGATTTGAACAATCTTTTTACTGGAGAATTGGTAAAATTTTCACCTAAACAAAGTACAACAAAGACTTCTCAAGAGCAAGTAACAATTACAATTCAAGATTTTTCTGGAACCTTAGAAGATTCTAAAAACCAATTTATTGAAGACATTAAAAATTCCCAAAATTTAGTAGCAATACAAGCACTTTGGCATATAGACCAGCGTATCAATTGATTTATACTGTCAAAGATGGAGACAATAATTTAAAAAATTTGCGGATTTGGACATTAAAAGGGGATAAAGCCTACGTAATTATCTACACTGCTGCCATCGATGATTATGATAAATTTGTCCCAATTACAGAAAAACTGATTCAATCATTTCAAATTGATTAATTTATCTATTGGTACAGCCCAACTAAGGCGATTAATCTGCTCATGTAACCCCTTATCTGCTTCGGAACCATCAACAAAGATAGAGGGAGCATCCCACAAAGGATTTGCTTGCATTCCATTTACACCCACCACCTCACCCCGACAATTGAGCAATGGGCCACCACTCATCCCCTTTTGGATATCATTGCTATAACCAATTTGATAGCCACCCTCTAAAGCTTTTGTTAGTAACAGTGAAACTTTACCAGTAGTGAAGGAGAACTGGTGTTTTTCTTCGTCATTTTGTGAATAAAAACCACTAGCAAAAACTTCATCGCCTACAATTAGTTTAGAAGCGATAGATGCGACTGTGTAATTTTTTTTAGGGCTGCGAAACTGCAATATTGCCAAATCATTCTTGCCAAATTTTGTATTTTTAGGCAAACTAGCTGTATATATTTGACCATCAGAGGTTTGAATTCGATAGGGAGCAGGGAGCATTATCTGCTCTGAGTACATGAGCATTAGTTAAAACTGTATAGATTGAGTCTTGTTTTCGCAAAAGAATTCCAGAACCCAAGAATTCTTTTGACATCACTTTTACAGTCATAGCTTGAGCGAGTAAGCGTAATTTTTCTGTTGATGTTTGCGGTTGCGATAGTCTCAATCTTAAAGCCTGTGATAAAGGCGGTTTGCAACTAGCGATCGCACATCTACCGCGATCGCTAAAATATAATGCCGATGCATATATCGCCAATGATAAACAACCAACACAGGTAACTAATTTGAATCTGCCCTTACTCATCTCACCTGCAAGCTAATATCCAAAGTTTTGCTCTCATCACTAAATCTTATTGCCATAATCAATAAATCTACAAACTAAATTTACAGGATTTCGCAATCATACCCAAAAATACACAGTAAAGGCGCAAGACCTTGCGCCCCTATGTACCCTGACGCTAACGCGGAGCGGGGATATTTTTTAATTGGAAGTCACCTAAGAACAGCCTTTAAATACCCGACTTCCGACTATTTACCCTTTCTGAACTCAGTTACAATTTTCTTCCGTTACATCAATAATTTCATCGAAGCAGAAACTTCGGACTAAATTTGTCAATTTTTCTGCCAAAGTAGAATGTGTTTGTGGAATTTGCTCAATTAGTTGAAAAATCCTTTCGGCATCGACTTCAACGGCTGCCTGATTAAGTTCTGTTACCCATTGAGCAGGCATAATGGTAATTGCAGAGCGAAGATCCAAAATAGAAAATTGAATATTCTTTAGATTGTTGTCTGTTGCATCTTCACTGCTTTCTTCTGTACAGATATAACGCACCTGCAAATATTCAGCTATCTTTTCAAAAATCACCTGCTCACGAAATGGCTTACGAACCAAGTCGTTGCAACCTGCGGCTAAGATACTCGCCTGTTGTTCTTCAAAAGCACTGGCAGTTAGAGCAATAATTACGGTGCGGTGATTTGTATTTGTATTTCTTTCCCTGGCCCTAATCTCTTTAGTTGCATCGTAGCCGTTCATTACAGGCATCCGCATATCCATCCAAATAAGATGAGGCTGCCAAGTTTGCCACATGGCGATCGCTTCTTGTCCATTATTTGCAGCCTTAATTTCAAAACCAATACTACTAAGAAGTTGCATAATTAAATCGCGGTTTTCTTTACGGTCATCCACTACCAGAATCCGGTAAGAGGGTTGGCCTGGTGCTAGCTCGATGACACGTCCCTTATTCAACCTTGGTGAAACTTTCAATGCTGCGGCTAAATTTACTTGGATGTCAAAGCTAAAAGTAGATCCTTGTCTAGGGGTACTCGTTAAGTAAATATCGCCACCCAATAACCGCACAAATTGACGGCTGATTGTCAGTCCTAGCCCAGTTCCTTCTTTGGTTTGGATACCACTTGTTGTCTGAACAAAAGGCTGAAACAAGTTATTCATTTCTTCTGGTGCTATTCCCCGTCCAGTATCTTCGACTTCAAAGTGAAGGAATGGGGAATGGGGCATTGGGCATGGGTCATTG
>NZ_JADEXU010000308.1 GCF_015206895.1 Nostoc sp. LEGE 12450
TTGAGACAATTTTTGGCTGTATTCGTTTTATGGCATCAGAAATTTTCCTACGATAGTATCAGTGTTTTGCCTTCGAGGCGGACAACTTATGCCTTGTATACTGGACACATTGTGCCTAAAGTCACAGCTAGAACCAAGACACAGAGTATGGTACAGCCCCTTAACCTATAGGTTATTTAGTACAGCTTTTTTGTACGGCACAGTAAGGATTTGAGGCTTTGAAATTTCAGAGCCTTCAATTGGTACAGTTTTATTCCTAGCGATCGCAGTAATGAAAGTGGCTCATCAAATCCTTAGCGTAAGTTTCGGTATCACTGCTTGTTTACCCCCAATATCTGAAAATCGTTCCCATCGCTTTAGGAATGCAGATTGAGTGAATATCACAGAATTTTGAATTTTACGAAATCGCGTTGCTTCCACCTTGCAAAATGCGCTGTCTTTGAGTATATCCTGTAGTCTTTAAAGCAACAGTCTCAATTCGACTGTAAAGGGACTGGGGCAAAAGCCGAAGGAAATAGACAGCTGCCAAGGTCAAAAGTGTACGGCGTGGTTCTTTAGAGAGAATATGCCAGTTGGTTGCTAAGGCTCGATTCACTAACTTCACAGCCATTGCACCATCTTGCAGGCTGACTGCCCTACGGGCTAAGTACCGCAACTGGTAAGCTCTAGCCAGTGTTTCCCATTGATTAACTATTTCTGGGGCGTATAAACGTGCCCTAGAGATTGCCAATTCCCAAGAATCTAACTGCTTAAGCAAGTTTGCTGATAGTCCCCCTGAATTTACCCGATATAAGGTCAAAGCTTCAGGAATACCCTCTATTTGCAGATCGCTCTTAACAGACATCCGAAACCAACATTCAACATCTGTTGAGTCACCATTGGTATGGCGCGATCGCTCATCAAAATAAAAGTTTTCAACTGTACCGTAAAGATTGTCTTGGAATTCAATAGCTTCAAAAACTTCTCTTTTAATTACTGCTACCGAACCATTGCTAACTGGATTGCGGCAAAGGATAATCGCTGGAGTTATTCCCTGCATCTGAGGCATTTGATAAATGCCTAAAGGGTTGCCATTATCATCAATAAAAGCAGAGCGGCTAAAGCTTACCCCGACATTAGGTGAATTATCTAAATGCTTAACATGTTTTTCTAATTTTTCTGGCAGCCATAAGTCATCAGCATCTAAAAGAGTTAAATATTCTCCCTGTGCATGGCGAATACCAGTGTTTCTTGCCCCAGGTAAACCCCGATTATTTTGACGAATAATTTTAATTCTATGGTCTGTAAATTGCTGACAAATTTCTATACTCCTGTCAGGAGTACCATCATCAATAATTAAAATCTCGAAGTTTTCGTAAGTTTGATCAAGAGCCGATTGCAGTGTAGCAGCTATATACTTTTCTGCTTTGTAAACCGGAATAATAATAGAAACTTTCTTCATTGTTGACTATTGTTGTTGATTTAATTTAATTTAATTAATATCTATGAATTATATTATGCTCTATGCAATGGATATAATTATACTTTATGCATGGAAACTTTTTAATTATTTAAGAGATGTTCTTGAAGAATACGGCGTTTTTGATTAGCCCCTATTTTATTTAAAATCATAGCTTCAAATTTGCTGTAAACATATTGAGGTAAGAGTAAAAGTAAATAGGCTGCTACCAGTGTCAAAAGTGTGCTGCGTGAATTTTCAAGAAGAATATGCCAGTTAGTTATTAACGCCCGATTAATTAATTTCACAGCCATTGAGCCTGCTTGTAATCGTACAGCATTACGAGCTAAATACTGTAACTGGTAAGCTCTAGCTAGTGTTTCCCCTTGAGTAACTATTTCTGGAGCGTAGCAGCGTGTCTTTTCAATTACCTTTTCCCAAGAATCTAACTGCTTGAGCATATTTGCTGAAAGGCCGCTTGAATTAACCCGATACAAGGTCAAGCCTTCTGGAATGCCCTCTATTTGCCAATTGGTTTTAATGGAAATACGAATCCAACATTCGATATCTTCTGATTGGCGGAAGTGTTCGTCAAAATAAAAATCCTCACTAGTACCGTAAAGATTATCTTGGAATTTAATCGCTTCAAAAACTTCTCTGCGAATTACCGCAGCTGAACCATTACCAACCGGATTACAACTCAATAAATAGGATGTCGTGATTTGTTTAAGCTTAGGCATCTGATACGTACCTAAAGCTTGTCCAGCTTCATCAATAAAAGCAGAACGGCTAAAGCTAACACCTACATCTGGCGAATTTTCCAGGTGATGAATCTGTTTTTCTAGTTTTTCTGGCAGCCAGAGGTCATCTCCATCTAAAAAAGCTAAATATTCTCCTTGGGCATGGCGAATACCAGCATTCCTAGCTCCAGCCAGCCCTCGATTTGCCTGGTGAATGATTTTAATTCTAGAATCTGTAAATTGCTGACAAATTTCTATACTCCTATCAGGAGAATCATCATCGACAATTAGAAGCTCGAAATTTTTATAGGTTTGATCCAGAACAGATTGAACCGTAGCTGCTATGTACTTCTCTACTCCATAAACTGGAATAATTACAGAAATTTTTTCCATCTTTCAGACTGACTTTTTTCAGCCACCTTCTCAGGTTGTATTGTTACTACAGTAATCTCTGATGTAGCAATAAAAGTACTATCTGCTGGCCACGATCGCACCTTTTGCTGATATCATCCAGGGAAATACAAAAATTATCCACCTGGTTAACCCCTTAGTCGTAGTGTACAAACATTCAAAACAATCACTACAGCTACACAGCGTGCTGCCGATACCAGTCAATCGTGTTCCGCAGTCCCTGCTTGAAGTCCACTTGAGCGACAAAACCAAAAGCTTTTTTTGCCCGTTCTGTATCTAAGCAACGACGTGGTTGACCGTTAGGTTTGTCAGTTTCGTAGACAATTTCGCCGTCAAACTCCATCAGTTCACAGATTAAGGTAATCAAGTTGCGGATCGAGATTTCATACCCTGTTCCCAAGTTAACGGGTTCAGACTCTTGATAAAATTGAGTACCCATAACAATTCCCTGTGCCGCATCTTCTGAATAGAGAAACTCACGGGTGGGACTGCCGTCACCCCAAACCTTCAGTTTCTTTTTTCCCTTAATTTGAGCTTCGTGTACTTTGCAAATTAAGGCAGGTATGACGTGGGAACTACTAGGGTCAAAGTTATCCTCCGGCCCATATAAATTTACTGGCAGTAAGTAGATGCCGTTAAAGCCATATTGCTGCCGATAAGCTTGGAGTTGAACTAATAGAGCTTTTTTAGCAATTCCATAGGGAGCATTGGTTTCCTCGGGATAGCCATTCCAGAGATCATCTTCTTTAAATGGCACTGGTGTGAACTTAGGATAGGCGCAAATAGTGCCAACACAAACAAATTTGTCCACTCCAGCTTGATAGGCAGCGTGAATCAATTGAGTGCCCATCATCAAGTTGTCATAGAACAACTCGGCTGGCTTTACTTGATTAAGACCAATGCCGCCGACGTGGGCTGCCAGGTGAATTACAATGTCTTGTTGATCGACTGCTCGCTGGCAGTTTGCTAAGACACGCAAATCACATTCATGCGATCGCGGCATTGTAATCTTCTCCAAATCTGCTCCAGCCTTACAGAGTTTGTTTATCACCTGACGACCCAGAAATCCTGCTCCACCAGTGACGAGAATTCTTTTGTTTTTCAGATCAGTAGCTGTCATGTTTTCAACTAATAACTGTTTGCTGTTCGCTGATTAGAAGTGCAAACTACCCAACTCTTGCCGGATAGTAGCAATATCTTGAATTACCTTTGAACCATTACCATTAGATGAAGTGCAACCTAGTGCTTGTAAATCTGCTTCTACCATCAAGGCGACCAGTTGCTCAAACGTAACTGAAGGTTCCCAGCCCAACTTCTGCCGTGCCTTGCTGGAGTCGCCAATTAACAATTCCACTTCTGCTGGTCTGAGATAGCGCTCATCAAACTCTACATAGTCCTCCCAATTGAGATTGACATAATTAAAAGCCAGTTCCAAAAACTTGCGTACTGGATGAGTTTCACCGGTGGCGATGATGTAATCATCTGGCTGTGCTTGCTGTAGCATTAACCACATTGCTCGTACATAGTCTTTGGCATATCCCCAGTCTCGTTTAGCATCTAGATTGCCCATGTAAAGATTTTTCTGCTTTCCAGCAACTATGCCAGCGATCGCTCGTGTAATTTTACGCGTTACAAATGTTTCGCCTCTACGTGGACTTTCGTGGTTAAAAAGTATGCCATTACATGCAAATAAACCGTAAGATTCTCGATAATTCACTGTCTGCCAATGAGCATAAACTTTGGCACAAGCGTATGGACTGCGGGGATAAAACGGCGTTGTTTCCCTTTGAGGAACTTCCTGCACCAGACCAAACATCTCAGAAGAACCAGCTTGATAGAATCGAACCTCAATTCCTGTGCGATGCTGGTAGTCTCGAATTGCTTCTAGTAGACGGAGGGTTCCCATACCTACAGAGTCTACAGTGTATTCTGGCGAATCAAAGCTTACTCGCACATGGGATTGAGATCCCAGATTATAAATTTCTGTCGGCTGGACTTCTTCTAAAATCCGACGCAAAGTAGTGCCATCGGTTAAGTCTCCGTAGTGAAGAAACAAGCGCGCTCCTTCGTTATGAGGATCTTCATAAATATGGTCAATGCGATCAGTATTGAATGTGGAAGTGCGCCGGATAATGCCATGAACCTCATAACCTTGCTCCAGCAATAATTCACTTAAGTAGGAGCCGTCTTGTCCTGTAATTCCAGTAATTAGCGCTCGCTTCTGTTCTGTCATGCTTAATATTCCTAATTTTGAAATGTGAAAAAAAGTTTGATTAATGCGCGGGGGTTAAAGCTACTGTTTTGGTATCTCAGCCAATGAAAGGATTTAGGTGATTTTTGAAAAAGAAAATACCAGCTAAAGTGGTTGAATCAAGATATCCCATTTGGGCAGAAGTGGATTTCTCTGCAATCTAGACTCGACTTGCTTCATGGCTTTCTTAGTCAGGGAAATCCC
>NZ_JADEXU010000309.1 GCF_015206895.1 Nostoc sp. LEGE 12450
AAATTCTTATGAATTGGTGGCTGAGTTAATGACATTAGCTCCTAATAAGCGGAAGTATTATCAACAAGGGGAGAGAGCCATGAGGCTTATTTTATCTGCATCCTAGCCCTTTTTGTAGCCCCCCAAGGTATTCTTGTTAAAGAGATTAGTTTGAGTGGAGTTGGCATTGAAGACATCAAAACTGTCAGTTATACTGGTTTGTCCATCAAACAGGATATTACCAATAGCCGATCGTGAAGAAGTTGCTGGCAAATTATCCAGATTTTCTAATTGAAAGTTTTGCAGAGTAACTTTGGTAGAAGCTGCATCTGAAAAGGTGAGTTCTAAGTTATTACCATTTTGAGTAAGTTGCAGATTTCGGGCAGTTAAACCACTACCGATAAATTGCAATGTATCCAGTTGGGTAATCACCGTTGCTGATGGATTTGAGCCTTTACCAGTACCAGCAAAATCAGTGATGGTGTCGTTCCCATCACCAAGGCGGAAGACAAAAGTATCATTACCCGCACCGCCTGTAAGAATATCATTGCCTTTGCCACCAGCGATCGCGTCATTTCCTGGAGTGCCAGAAATGGTATCGTTTTGGTTAGTGCCAGTAATCTTAGTGCCAACTGCGATCGTAACCGTAGCAGTACTAGTCAGACTACCATCGCTAATGGTGTAATTGAAGTTTGCATTGCCACTCAACCCATTAAATGGGGTAAAGACAATAAAATCATCCGCCGAGTTGCCCGGAGTGCCGTTATCATTTAGCACAGTAGTACCATTCGTTGCACCACTAACGCTAGTAATACGGAGGTTACTGTTATCGCTGTCGGTATCATTAGCCAGTAGAGTCTTAGCGAGGATGGTAGTAGCAGTATTAAAACCAGCAGTCAAAGTATCATTGACGGCAATGGGTGCATCGTTGACAGGCTTAATGTTGAGCTTAAAAGTACTAGTAATGCTACCGCCATTGCCGTCAGCGACAGTGAAGGTGAAGCTGTCAGTGCCGTTGAAATTGGTATTGGGGGTGTAGATGAAGAAGTCGTCACTGGGGTTGTCTGGAGTAGTGTTGTCGTTGAGTGTTAGTGTGCCGTTAGTGGGGTTAGTGAAGTTGCTAATACTTAAAGTATCGCCATCAATGTCTGTATATCTACGTAGGATATTGCTAGTAAGGATGTTAAGGGCGGTATCTTCGTTAGTGCTAGCGGCAGTCGGAAAGCCAAACACTACGTAGCTCTCCCCGGCAAGAAGCTGACCGTTGGGGGAGGCACTTGATGCCCCGATAATCAGGTCATCAAAGCCGTCGCCATTGATGTCCCCCGCACTGCTGACAGGACTGCCTGAGCCGTCATTTGCATCAATGCCATTAATCACAAAGCCGTTGCTGCCATCCAGGGACGAAAGGTTAAGACTGGTTCCAAACCCATTACTGCTGCCAAACACTACATAGCTCTCCCCGGCATAAAGCTGACCGTTGGGGGAGGCACTTGATGCCCCGATAATCAGGTCATCGAAGCCGTCGCCGTTGATGTCCCCCGCACTGCTGACAGAACGGCCTGAGCCGTCATTTGCATCAATGCCATTAATCACAAAGCCGCTGCTGCCATCCAGGGACGAAAGGTTAAGACTGGCTCCAAACCCATTACTGCTGCCAAACACTACGTAGCTCTCCCCAGCAAAAAGCTGACCGTTGGGGGAGGCGCCTTGTGCCCCGATAATCAGGTCATCGAAGCCGTCGCTATTGATGTCCCCCGCACTGCTGACACTGCCTGAAAAGTCACGACTATCAATGCCGTTAATCACAAAGCCGTTGCTGCCATCCAGGGACGAAAGGTTAAGACTGGCTCCAAACCCATTACTGCTGCCAAACACTACGTAGCTCTCCCCGGCATAAAGCTGACCATTGGGGGAGGCACCAGATGCCCCAATAATCAGGTCGTCGAAGCCGTCGCCATTGATGTCCCCCGCACTGCTGACAGAATTGCCTGAGAAGTCACCCGAATCAATGCCATTAATCACAAAGCCATTGCTGCCATCCAGGGACGAGAGGTTAAGACTGGCTCCAAACCCATTACTGCTGCCAAACACTACGTAGCTCTCCCCTGCTTTATCCTGACCATTGGCGGAGGCCTGTGATGCCCCGATAATCAGGTCGTCGGAGCCGTCGCCATTGATGTCCCCCGCACTGCTGACAGAATTGCCTGAGAAGTCAACATCATCAATGCCGTTAATCACAAAGCCGTCGCTGCCATTAAGAGAGGAGAGGTTAAAACTGGCTTCAAACTCATTACTGCTGCCAAACACCACGTAGCTCTCCCCGGCTCCGTCCTGACTGTTGGCCTGTGATGCCCCGATAATCAAGTCATCGAAACCGTCGCCGTTGATGTCCCCCGCACTGCTGACGGAAATGCCTGAGCGATCATCTGCATCAATGCCGTTAATCACAAAGCCGTTGCTGCCATTGAGAGATGAAAGGTTAAGACTGGCTTCAAACTCAGTACTGCCGCCAAACACCACGTAGCTCTCCCCGGCTCTGTCCTGACTGTTGGGGGAGGCGCCTTGTGCCCCGATAATCAGGTCATCAAAGCCATCGCCGTTGATGTCCCCCGCACTGCTGACAGAAAGGCCTGAGAAGTCAAGGCTATCAATGCCGTTAATTACAAAGCCGTCGCTGCCATTAAGAGAGGAGAGGTTAAAAACTGAAGCAACTTTGGGTGCATCATTGACTCCATTAATGGTCAAGTTGACGCTAGCTGTATTAATCAAGCTGCCATTGTTGGTGGTGTATGTAAAGCTGTCAGTACCGCTTTTACCAACAGCCAAAAAATCAAATGAAGCATTCGGGTCGTAGGTCAAGCTGCCATCAGCATTAAGGGTAACTAAAGCACCAGAACTCAAGGCAATGGCAGTGCCAACAACAACTGTCCTACCATTGACAGCCGTCACAGTCTGGGAGTTGCTGTCGTTAGCTAGTATATCTATATTATTAAAGGCAGTATCTTCGTCGGTGGTCGCCCTGTCATTAGCCGCGACAGGAGGTTTATTAGTAGGTGTAGGAGATGCAAAACCAAAGACCACGTAGCTCTCCCCTGCATTTAACTGACCGTTGGGGTCGGCATTACTTGCCCCGATAATCAGGTCATCAAAGCCGTCGCCATTGATGTCCCCCGCACTGCTGACAGACCTGCCTGAGAAGTCACCGATATCAATGCCGTTAATTACAAAGCCCTCGCTGCCATCCAGAGAGGAAAGATTGAATCCTGCGCCAAAGCCACTGCTGCGACCAAAGACCACGTAGCTCTGACCGTTGAGGTCGGTACGATCTGCCCCAATAATCAGGTCATCTATGCCGTCGCCGTTAATGTCCCCCGCACTGCTGACAGAAATGCCTGAGTTGTCACCCTCATCAATGCCGTTAATTACAAAGCCGTTGCTGCCATTAAGGGACGAGAGGTTAAGACTGGCATCAAAACCACTATTGCTGCCAAACACCACGTAGCTTGACCCAGCACCTATCTGACCGTTGGGGTCGGCATTACTTGCCCCGATAATCAGGTCATCAAAGCCGTCGCCGTTGATGTCCCCCGCATTGCTGACAGAAATGCCTGAGTTGTCACCCTCATCAATGCCGTTAATTACAAAGCCGTTGCTGCCATTGAGAGATGAAAGGTTGAAACTAGGTTCAAAGCCACTATTGCTCCCAAACACTACGTAGCTTTCCCCTGCATTTAACTGACCGTTGGGGTCGGCATTACTTGCCCCGATAATCAGGTCATCGAAGCCGTCGCCATTGATGTCCCCCGCACTGCTGACAGACCTGCCTGAGTAGTCATACGCATCAATGCCGTTAATCACAAAGCCGTTGCTGCCATTGAGAGAGGAAAGGTTGACGCTAGCTTCAAAACCACTATTGCTGCCAAAAACCACGTAGCTCTCCCCTGCATCACCCCTGCCGTTGGGGGAGGCAAATAGTGCCCCGATAATCAGGTCATCTATGCCATCGCCGTTGATGTCCCCCGCACTGCTGACAGAATAGCCTGAAAAGTCACGGTTATTAATGCCGTTAATCACAAAGCCTTTGCTGCCATTGAGAGATGAAAGGTTGAGACTGGCTCCAAACTCAGTACTGCTGCCAAACACCACGTAGCTCTTCCCAGCTCTGTCTTGACCGTTAGCGTAGGCAGTACTTGCCCCGATAATCAGGTCATCGAAGCCGTCACCGTTGATGTCCCCCGCACTGCTGACAGAACTGCCTGACAAGTCACGCTCAATGCCGTTAATTACAAAGCCGTTGCTGCCATTAAGGGACGAGAGGTTAAGACTGGCATCAAAACCACTATTGCTGCCAAACACCACGTAGCTTGACCCAGCACCTAACTGACCGTTGGGGGAGGCACCTAATGCCCCAATAATCAGGTCATCAAAGCCGTCGCCGTTGATGTCCCCCGCACTGCTGACAGAGCGGCCTGAGTAGTCATATCTATCAATACCGTTAATTACGAAGCCGTTGCTGCCGCTGAGGTCAGATAAATTTAAAACTGCATTCGCCATTATTGTTGATTCTCCTTGTGTTGTTTATCGAGTCTAGAAACGTGAAATTTCACCCCTAGACTCATCCCATCGTCACCATCCGCCGAATTTCATCACTCTTAAAGCCGATCGCCATTGGACGACGCACCCCTGGTAGTGCCACCACGTCGTATAATTCCAGTACGGCTCCCTCTATTCGCAGGGAATGCACAATATCTCCACTCCGCAAGTCAATCACCAGTAGCCCACATCGAGGTTCGACGTTTTTTTGTTGCAGTTTTTCATCTAGGGGCAAACCACTAAAAGTCTTGTTGTGCCTGGGCTGAGAAATCCCCACGATCGCAAAGTTGCCATGAAATGCACAACCACGCATATATCCCGGACAAAAAGCTACGGGTTCAAAGCTGCCTCGTTCTAAGTCTACGTAGCCAAAATCTCCTGTCCCAGAGTTGAGTAACCACAATTTGTCTCGATACCACCGAGGAGAATGGGGCATAGAAAGCCCCTTAATTACTATCT
>NZ_JADEXU010000033.1 GCF_015206895.1 Nostoc sp. LEGE 12450
GGGAAATAATCAATGCCCCATGCCCAATACCCTTCTTTTGAAACTTAATCTTTGTTTATAACCAGGGAAAGAGGTACAGAAAGCTACTGGTGTGGAAACCTAGGTATTAGAGGTGAAACCAATTTCTCACTTTTCCAAAGCTACCGAAGATTCCATGCAAAGCAATTTAGTTATATTTCCTAATGCTGGGACTGCGAAAAAAAGCACCCAAACAGAAGAAAGAACAATTACCAACTACGACCGTGCTGAGGAGCAATTTATAGAACTGCTAGCAATGGAGGATTTGGATCGTAAGCTGGATGTAAAACCTTCAATAGCTAGTGAGTTTGAACAGGCGCTCTCAACAGCAATTCGCGCGGCTTATAAAAACGATCGCTCTAATGAACAGGCTCACCGTTTTTTGCAACGGATACTTTATCGAATTAATCGGCTAAAACTGTTTTGGTACGACGATTTGCGACACTATACCAATGAGCGATCGCTTTATTTATTCTCATGTCGCGATCAAATTGAGGCTGCTTGGCAAAACTGGGAACTGGCACAGATAGATTTACCAGCGCTGCAACAATTGGATGTCAAACACGCTTTAATTGAGCGTGCTTCTACCGATTTAAATCCGCTTTTGTCGGATACTAGCCGCTATATCCGTGAGGATATGACTGAAGCTGGCTATCGTCACCTGCTAGCGATCGGCTCCTTGGATGGCTTGGTTGAAGCTAGTCATATTTCCCGAATTTTGGGTGGTGCTGCTAATGAAGTGCAGTGTACGCTGACCCGAGTCTTAATTGAAGAATATGGCAACGGTCGTTTATCTCGCAAGCACTCGACATTTTTTGCCCAAATGCTTGCTGAATTCGGAATGAACACTCAACCAGAGGCATATCTAGATTTAGTACCTTGGGAAGTGTTGGCTTCTACCAATCATAACTTTCTGCTGACTGAGCGCAAACGCTATTTTCTGCGTTATAGCGGTGGATTAACCTATTTTGAAGTGGCTGGGCCTGCCGTTTACAAAAATTATATGTTGGCGGCGCGACGACTGAAACTTTCAGAAGTAGCAGTGGGTTATTGGGAACTGCACATCAAAGAAGATGAACGCCACGGCCGTTGGATGTTAGATGATGTAGCTTTGTCTCTAGCAGAAAAATATCCCAATGATGCATGGGAATTGCTTCTTGGCTATGATCAGCAGAAACTCATGAGCGATCGCGCGGGTAATGCTGTTGTGCGCTCAATACGCGAAGCAAAACAATCCGTCTGACTCGTATGTGAAGAGAAATTCCAAAAATTAAAAATAGCAGGTTTTAGCATTTTAATTTGACATTTTTAAGTCATTTTATATCTAATCTACCTGCGAAAAACTTCTTTAGCAACACCTTGCTAAAGGAACAGTTTCTTATTGCCTTAATACAAGGTAATAGATAATTTCTTTCCTGTTTATTATACATTACCAATTGATTGCAGTCAAATGAAAGATATCTTTTTTTGTCCTGAAGAATCTAATTTCTACTCAAACTGTTTAGAAAGCTTTGTGATCAGAAATTGTAAAAGTTCTGAATCTATTGTGGAGTTTGGTTCAGGAGATGGTAGCCCTGTAATTAATTCCTTATTGAGAAACAACTTTAATGGTGTAATCCAGGGATTTGAATTAAATACTTCTGCATGGAAGGTTGCAAATTCAACCATCGATGAATACAATCTCACAAATAAATATATAATCCATAATTCATCTTTGTTTAATTCTTCTCAACCAGATGCCGAGTATCTTGTAGCCAATCCACCCTATCTACCCGCACCAGATGACGATATTTATATACCACTTTTATTTGGGGGCGTAGATGGAGCCACAGTTACCAACGAGCTTTTGTTGTTAGATTACGAAAATGTCTTGGTTTTAATATCTAGCTTTTCTAATCCCATAAATACGTTGAACCTAGCAAAACAAAATGGTTATTATGTTCAAAATTTCATGGTGTTACCTTTGGAGTTCGGCTACTATAGCTCGGAACCTAAAGTAAAAAAACACATAGAAGAACTCCGAAAAAACAAAATGGCGTTTTACTCTGGCGAACATTATTTTTTAGCTGGCGTTTTATTTACAAAATCACAGAATCCTGGAATTGATTTATCTAATCAATTAGCTCAGGTGATGACAAGTTTGTGAAAATATATAGACTGAGATTCCTGACTTAATTAAATAAGTCGGGAATCGGATTTTTCACGATCGGAATTTTGATTTTACGGTGAATAAGGTTTACAATCGAAGATTTTTCTTCACAGTAGAAGCCGTATCTGGGTAGTCACTAAATACGCCATCAACACCTAAGCTGAAAAATAGTTCATATTCCCCTTGGGGATTTCCTTGAAAATCCAGTGGCAAAAAGCAGTCTTCATTGCGGAAAGTCCAGGCATGAACTAGCAAACCAGCCGCATGAGCATCGATGACTAAAGATGTAGGCGATGTCTGGCGACAAGCCGCTCCGCGTCTACGCAATTTACCACTACTATCTCTAGGAACCAGCAAATTTTTATGAATCCCAACCGCCTGTGCATATTTAGCAATTTCTCTTAAACCTGATGCAGTGGCTAAATCTGCATAAGTACGTTCATCGCCACTAATGACAAAATCATCAGGTTTACCACTGTTATTCAGCAATTGCACCAGAGGTAAATCAGTCTTTGTAGATAAATCTTGTAAATTACTCACTTCAAAAGACTGAATGAAAATAGGTGCATTAGCGCCCTCATAACCGTTGGCTGCCAAAGTTGCAAGTAGGGGTGGTTCTAGGGCTAACCCAATAGATTTAAAGTAAGTTGGGTGTTTTGTTTCTGGATAAATGCCGATCGCACGATTAATTTCAGCACTTTTACGCTTCACTAAATCAATGATTTCTTGCAGCGTGGGAATTTCAAAGAGTCCATCATAAGCGGTATTTTGCGATCGCAGTTGCCCAATTCGCTCTTTGGCTCGTAGTGTTTTCAGTTCTGCCAGGGTAAAATCTTCAGTAAACCAGCCAGTTTTTGATTCGCCATCAATTATTTTGGTGTTTTGAAGGTGAGCAAATTCTGCATGGTTAGCAACGTCGGTGGTTTCAGAAATCTCATTTTCGTGACGAGCAATTAAAACACCATCTTTGGTGGAAACTAAATCAGGTTCAATATAATCAGCACCCAATGCAATCGCTAATTCATAAGCGGCTAAAGTATGTTCTGGACGATAGCCGCTAGCGCCTCGGTGTGCAATGATAATTGGAGATGTTTTACTAATAGCCACTGACATCAACTAATCGATATCCTTCACCAACCAGTTTGTCAAAAGTAGCCTGATACTGACCTGAAGTCAATCCATGTCGCGCCTGCCAAGCTGAACCACCAGACTTTTCCCAAATAGCGGCGTATCGGTTTTGTCCGTTGACATCATAACCACTTACGTCAACTAATCGATATCCTTCACCAACTAGTTTGTCAAAAGTCTCTTGATACTGGGCTGAAGTCAATCCATGTCGCGCTTGCCAAGCTGGGCCGCCAGATTTCACCCAAATTGCGGCGTATCGGTCTTGTCCATTGACACCATAACCACTAACATCAACTAACCGATATCCCTCACCAACTAGTTTGTCAAAAGTTGCTTGATACTGAGCTGAGGTCAATCCATGTCGCGCTTGCCAAGCTGGGCCATCAGACTTCTCCCAAATAGCGGCATATCTGTCTTGTCCGTTCACAGCATAACCACTAACGTGAACTAATCGATATCCTTCACCAACTAGTTTGTCAAAAGTAGCTTGATACTGGGCTGAGGTTAATCCATGTCGCGCTTGCCAAGCAGGACCACCAGACTTCACCCAAATAGCAGCATATCGGCCTTGTCCCTTGACATCATAACCACTGACATCAACCAATCGATATCCTTCGCCAACTAGTTTGTCAAACGTAGCTTGATACTGGGCTGAGGTCAATCCATGCCGCGCTTCCCAAGCCCCACTACCAGACTTCACCCAAATAGCGGCATATCGGTCTTGTCCGTTAGCGATCGCTTGTCTTCTGACATCAGGTATTCTCTGTAACTGGGCAACATTTTGAGCAATTACCTTTGTGTTTGTCTCACTATTGCTGACACTATTAGCAAAGTTAATGGGAGCGGCAAAAGCGGAACTGACTAAAGTTGCAAGTAACGCTGCACTAGAGGCAGTAAATGTTAAAGAACGTATGAACATATTAGTAAAATAAAAATGTAAATTTGTGGGCTGCACTGACTAAATAGGTTTGCATTTATTTTTTATGCAATACCCAGGTAGCGATGCTGATAATTGTGGATACCCAAGATTTACAGATGATTCCTGAATTCAGAATACCGAACTTTTATTTGTATATCTTTGGCATAACTTTACTATGTAGTTTTAGCTTATTTTCTGCCGATAATAGCTAATGAAAGGCGCGATACTCTCTATTTTGTGCTTTGCACTTTCTTACACTTTAAAGAAAAAATATTTTAACTCGCCCAGAAGAACATGAACTCAAATAAGCTTAGTACAAAATACATTTATATTGACTTTAAAAACATCTTATTCCCCAGCCAATAACAATGGGTTCTATAGTTATCGATCCATATTTCTGAGATGGGAACGATCGAGATCGCATCACTCTAAATACGGTTCGAATAAGGTTTTTTGATGAAAGTTATAGATCGCAAAGACGCGATAAATCGCCGTATTGACAATAATCAGTCCTTTGTAGAGACGGCGATTTATCGCGTCTCTTCCCTTAACCGAACCGTATTCAATACTTTTCGGTTAAGGGGGAAAGGGGAAAGGGAAAGGGTTTGAATTTCCCTTTCCCCATTGCCCTTTAACCTTTCCCCATACCAAAAGAGAGATTATCGAGTTTAATCGAAAAGTATTGGAACCGTATTGGCATCACTAGTAATGAAAGTTGCCGAAAGATATCCGGTACTACCTTGCCCTTGTTGTAGCGATCGCCTACCAAGACATCCAATTTGGGTAGAATATAATATGAAAGATTAATTCATGAAAGCCTTGATTTCACAGGTTAGTCGCGGCTATCCAAACAATAGGCTTCAATATCTTTAAATTTTATTCGCTAGATATTTTGTAATTATTCTAATGACACAGATTAAGCCGGAAGTAAAGCGCACAGAAGAATTGCGCCAGTTATTGCAACAAGCCAGCTATGCTTATTACGTCCTAGATACTCCAATTATGGAGGATGCAGTCTATGACCAGCTATATCGCGAATTACAACAACTGGAAATTCAATATCCAGAGTTGACAGCACCCGATAGCCCGACTCAGCGCGTGGGTGAGAGACCAGCAACGCAGTTTACTTCGGTGCGGCATAATATCCCCCTGTACAGTCTGGAAAATGCGTTTAATATTGATGAGTTGCAAGGGTGGGATCAGCGCTGGCGGCGACAAGTACCGAAAATAGATTCGGTGGAATATGTCACTGAACTGAAAATTGATGGTTCTGCTTTGGCTCTTACCTACCAAGATGGGATTCTAGTTAGGGGGACAACTAGGGGTGATGGAGTGATGGGTGAAGATATCACCCAAAATGTGCGGACAATTCGCTCAATTCCCTTGCGTTTAAATTTTGAAGGGTTAGAGATTCTAGAAAGGGTGGAAGTGCGAGGCGAGGCGTTTTTGCCGTTGGAAGTATTTAAACAAATCAACGAGGAAAGGCAAAAAGCAGGGGAGCAATTATTCGCCAATCCCCGGAATGCCGCAGCAGGTACACTCAGACAATTAGACTCGCGCATTGTCGCTAAACGGCGGTTAGCTTTCTTTGGCTATACTCTGCACATTCCTGGTAGAGATGACACCAGTATTGCCAATACCCAATGGGAAGCGTTGGAGTTGTTAGAAAAGATGGGTTTTCCAGTGAACCCAAACCATAAATTGTGTGCCTCGATCGCAGAAGTGGCAAAATATTATGAATATTGGGATACGGAACGCCTGAATTTACCCTATATGACTGATGGGGTGGTAGTAAAGCTGAATTCTTTTAAACTTCAGGAACAGCTAGGATTTACCCAGAAATTCCCTCGCTGGGCGATCGCGTTAAAGTACCCCGCCGAAGAAGCGCCCACCCGTGTGGAAAATATTGCTGTAAATGTCGGACGAACCGGGGCGTTAACGCCGTTAGCTGAGATGCGCCCTGTACAACTGGCGGGGACAACAGTTTCCCGCGCGACTTTACACAATAGCGATCGCATTGCTCAATTAGATATCCGCATTGGGGATACTGTTATTGTCCGCAAAGCTGGAGAAATCATTCCAGAAGTCGTAAGAGTACTCAAAGAACTCCGTCCTGCTGACACTGAACCCTTCGTTATGCCTACCCATTGCCCTGTCTGCGATCAAGCAGTGGTGCGAGAATCAGGTGAGGCTGTGACTCGGTGCGTCAATGCCTCCTGTGCAGCGATTCTCAAAGGTTCTATTGAACATTGGGTAAGTCGTGATGCCTTGGATATTAAAGGTCTAGGCGAAAAGCTAGTGCATCAACTCGTTGATAAAGTTTTAGTGCATTCCGTTGCCGATTTATATGAGTTGACAGCAGATAAATTATGTGCATTAGAAAGGATGGGGCAAAAGTCAGCAGAGAAATTAGTCGATGCGATCGCTCAATCAAAAAATCAACCTTGGTCAAGGGTATTGTATGGCTTAGGCATCCGTCACGTTGGCAGTGTTAATGCCCAATTGTTGACTCAGAAATATTTCACCGTAGAACAGTTAGCGACAGCAAAGCAATCGGATATTGAAGGAATTTACGGTATCGGTGCTGAAATTGCCCAATCTGTGTACCAGTGGTTTCGGATTGATGCCAACCAAAGGTTGATAGAACGCTTGCAAGCAGAAGGATTGCAATTAACTGCCCCAGAAGAAACAAAAACAGTTGGTAATGGTAATCAAAAGTTTGCAGGTAAAACTTTTGTAGTTACAGGCACATTGCCAACCTTAAAGCGAGATGAGGCAAAGGCTTTGATTCAAAAAGCCGGTGGAAAAGTGACTGATTCGGTGAGTAAAAAAACAGATTATTTGGTAGTAGGAGAAGAAGCAGGTTCTAAATTAGAAAAAGCGCTCTCTTTGGGAATTACACAGTTAAGCGAAGTGCAGTTGTTGGAAATGCTTAACGAATAATTCGTAATAAAAAAAACGGGGTAGAGTATAAAGACTTCTACAGCTTAAACTTTCTTAAGCTTTAGAAGTATTTTAATTCGCATCCCCCAAAAAATAAATCTCTTGTGGGGTGGACATCTTGTCCGCCCTAGTTGCGCCAATTAAATGCGCGACATAATTACCTTTAGATCAAGGCTCGATCCTCCCTAAGCCTCCTTAAAAAAGAGGGAAATTAGAGCAAGGCTAAGTTGCCCAAAGTCATCTTTAGCAAGCCCATAGGGTGCAAATGATTAGGCAGTCTAAAATTCGATGCTTTTATACTACTGTAAATTGGTAGATTTATCGTATAATACTTTTCAAATGCGATCGCTTCCTTTGGGATGTAGCCATTAAGTGCAAACAACATACCAAAGGAAACGGACGAGTGTGAACATCGCCCTATGAATCAAACTATGGAGAATTCAGATGACTAACAAACACATTGAAGTCAAACAGGTAGCTGGTTTCATTGGTGCTGAAATCAGTGACGTAGACCTTTCACGTCCTTTGCACGATGATGCAGTTAAAGAAATTCGTCAAGCGCTATTGAAGTGGAAAGTCGTGTTCTTTCGCGGTCAGAACATCGATCATGCTGCACAGGTTGCATTCACGGCTCGTTTTGGCGAAGTGACCTACGCACATCCTCACGAAGATGAGCCGATAGAAGGTTTCTCAGAAATCTTGCCAATTGATCGCAGCCGCTACGAACGGCGCAATGGTTTACGGCGTTCCAGCTACGAGAGTCGCTGGCATACCGATGTGACAGCAGTTGTCAACCCACCTGCGGCATCGATTTTGCGTGCAGTTAACGTTCCCAGCTTCGGTGGTGACACACAGTGGACTAATTTGGTCGCAGCCTACGAGGGTTTATCAGCACCCCTGCGGGCGCTTGCAGACGGATTGAAAGCCGAACATCGCTTCAATGCGCGTTTGAATCTGCCCAGCAATAGCAAGATCGCCCAGCGCATTGCTGCCAATCCACTGGTTTCAATTCACCCAGTAGTACGCGTTCATCCTGAGACAGGTGAACGAGCATTGTACGTGAATCCTGGCTTCACCTCGCACATTCTTGACGTGTCACGACAAGAAAGCGACCTGCTGCTTGAGTTATTCTTCAACCAAATCACCAAGCCTGCCTACACCACTCGCTTCCGATGGAACAACGGTGACATTGCTTTCTGGGATAACCGTGCCACCTCGCATTTAGCCCCACAGGATCTAGATCATCTAGAAGTTGAGCGCGTCCTCTATCGCACAACCATCACGGGTGACGTTCCAGTTGGGCCCGATGGTTTCCGATCGCAAGTGGTTGAAGGTGAAGCGTTCAGCAGCGAATTACCAACCATCTTGAAGAGCAGAGCCGATAAGCTAGAAGCAGAACCAGTGCTTTCGTAAGTAGTTAAAAGCTTATATACAAGGCTTTACCCACCTACGCGGGTTAATAACAAGGGGCACAAATCCCCTTGTTAATTTTTTCTGAGCCTACGGAGGTGGACGATAACCAAAATTGATCTGGATTGTACTGTTATATTTCTGAAGAATATTACCAAAACCTTGATAATATTGATAGCGATTGCGTTCAACTCTGGAACCCTAGTAGATCGTTTACCCTAAAAATGGTCAAAGGTAAATTTGGAGTTTTATTAAATAAAACAAATGTCCGAAGAAAAGCCTATAAGTCCTTGGAACTACAAACCTTGGTGGTGTCAGCCCTGGTCTATAGTTCTCACAGGTGTAACAATCATTAGTGGTAGCTGGTTACTATTTAAAACTATCTGGCTAACCATTCTTGTCTCTATCCCTATAGTGATATGGATGGGATTTTTTGTGTTGTTTTGGCCACAACTAATGATTCGTAGTGGGATTTTAGAGTCGTATAAAGACTAATTCTAGAGAAAATTCTAGGTTTCAAAATTCTTGCTTTTGCGTAACAATCCACATCAAATCTAACCACAATTGAGGATAAGCCTTCTTAATCTGTGATTTGGGGTCGTGCAACAGATTTGTCGCATTTAAGCAAACAACTTCAACTAGACCCAGAGATTCTGCCACTTCTATCAGTAAATTTTTTTCGGCTACTACAGCAGCAATCAGTCTATCAGGACAGTAAATCCTAATATGTTTGGCATGAGCGGTACACGCTCCTTTTAAGCTAGAATTTAGCACTTTTATATAGCAGTGGCGTAGTAATTCCCATGCTGTTGGGTGAGATTGCTCCATAATAAGGGTAAATTGTTGCGCTAAGTCTTCTTCGGTAATCATTACTTTCTCCATTATTATTGTGCTAAAAACTGTAATTTTATCTCTGCACAGTGAAGATGACGCAGCATTGCTAATGTTGTGTGCATTTTTATCTGAGTAAAATTTATCTATCTGGCATAATTTGTTGATAAATTTTCTACGGCTTATGTTACTTTCCTATCAAGGATCAAAGCTGAAACCGATTACTAAAACCGTATCAATCGCTGCTTTATACCAAACTAATTGCTATAAAGCCAAGTTACTGAAAACAGAATTAAGCAGCTAGAAGAACTTTCCTGCAAGTAGTATAGCAATCCTAAATGAGTTGTGAAAATCGAGAAACTCAGATCCCCGACTTCTTTGAGAAGTCGGGGATCTTATTGTTCACGAATGATTTAGGACTGCTATAGATGAATCAAAGCAAAAATTTTGCCCGCTGTAAGAAAGCTAGTGATATTTTGATTTTAGTTAAATCGACTATGGCTTTTGAAAAATTAGAGATTAAAGCAAATCAATCAGGACAGTCATCTACGCAGAGATCATCTGGACTGGGCTGCAAAATTAAGCGATCGCACATTGTTATTTTTGCCGTCAGTCTGATTAATTGTCTGGCACTCTCCTTCCCGCAGCCTTTGGCAAAGAACAGACCCGGACGAAAGTTGCGAGGGTTGGAATCTAACCCTCAGAATTTCTCTGCATCCACACAAACTATCAGTATCAAAAATATCCAGTTTTGATAGAAACTCTACCAGTATGATAAGTTTTGATAATTTTTAGTTGACAATGATAATTTTCAACATGGCTTTGGGTAGAAGACTTTGTAAGCATATAGATGCTCAGAGGATTTGCACGGTGAGGGTTAGGGTGATATGAACAACAGAGCGAACCAAAGGCATGAAGAACATCATGCAATACAATATTTCTGTATATTCAATCGAATGTTGATTTTCGTTGCAGAGATATTTATATCACGCAGCCTGGTTGCTGGAGAGTTAGCCCTGCGGTTGTTGCAAAAATTCCAGCGTATCAGACTTTCCTCGCTAAGGCGAGGACACTCATCTGTGAAAACACCAGTTGCTCCTCTATATAAAAATGAAGCAGAAAGGCTCAAAGCATTAACAGACTACAATATTCTGGATACTCTACCTGAACAAGCATTTGATGACCTAACTGCTATTGCTGCCTACATTTGCAAAACTCCAATTGCTTTAATTAGCTTAGTAGATGCCGATCGCCAATGGTTTAAATCTAACATTGGACTAAAAGTTAGAGAAACGCCCAGAGAGTCGGCTTTTTGCTCCCATGCTATTCTGCACCCAGAGAATATATTAGTAATTCCCAACGCCATCAAGGACGCTCGCTTTGCGAACAATCCTCTAGTCAAAAGTAATTCTAAAATTCGTTTTTACGCTGGTGTGCCACTAGTTACGCCTAATGGTTTTCCAATAGGGACGTTGTGTGTTATGGACACCGTTCCTCGTCAGCTAAGTTACCAGCAGTTGGATGTACTGCGCCGCCTAACTCGGCAAGCGATCGCTCAGATGGAACTCATTCAGGAAATTCGCAACCGTAAACAATTAGAGATAGAAGGAAGGCAGCTATCGCTGACCGACGATCTAACAGGTTTGCATAACCGACGTGGCTTCTTCGTGATGGCTGAACAACAGTTGAAAATTGCTCACCGCATGAGATTGTTGTGCTGGGTGATTTTCATTGATTTAGATGGGCTAAAACTGATTAACGACACCCTTGGTCATGATATGGGGGATGCCTTGATTGTTGATGCTGGTCGATTACTCAAGCAAAGTTTTCGGAACTCGGATATTGTTGCTCGCTTGGGTGGAGATGAGTTCATTGTTTTCATCTCCAGCTACTTTAAGGATGCTGATAGCATCCAAGCGTATCTGCAAGTAAATATTGCCAGCTTTAATCAACAGCAAAGCCGTAGTTATGAACTTTCGATGAGTATGGGAATAGAGCGTTACTTACCAGAAAGTAATATGTCATTAGAACAACTAATTGCCAGGTCTGACGAATTAATGTACGCTCATAAGCGTCTCAAGCGGCAATCTATTCATCAGCAAGAGTAGAGATTAGTGTTATTTTATAAATTTTTGTCGTTAGAGAAAAATATGCTGATTTCAAATTGGTGAAAATCTTAATAAAAATAAGCTGTGTATCGCTGTTTATATATCAAAGTGCGATCGCATAAATTGAATGAACTTTGTTGTTATACCTGTCACTTCAGTAGTTAATTGGAATTTTGCGATACTCGTTAATCTATCTCAGAACTCCGTTAACGAGTCTTTTATACTCGTGAATCCATCTGTCAAGGCTTGAATACCAATAATTCCCACTGCATAGATATCGCTGGTCAATTGTGGAGTGCGATTAGCTTGTTCACTTGGCATATAACCATGAGTACCAATGGCTACGATAAAATTTGTTTGTCCTTAGAATTATATAAGATTTATGTGAATTTTATTTAGCTAAAAATAATTTTTCGTATTCTTAAATACATATTTTTTTGTTGAGAAGAAGCAAAAAATAAAGGTGAGCATAGCTCACCTGACTTTGTTACTTATACACTCAAAATTCAGAAGTTACTTGCGACCACCCAACCACTTAGCCGCTGCAATGCCGAGAATACCTGCCACTACAGGATTACTGAGAAACTTGATAATCCCTGGTTGCTCTGCCAGCACTTCGCGGAAAATATCGGGATGGTTATGATATGCGAAAGACGCGAGTTTGCTAACATCATCAGCAGTCATGCGGCTGGCGTGGTGTGTAGAAAGCCCCAATTGTTGCTCTAGATGCTTCTCGTCTAGTTTTCTTTCTTTCAAGTGTTTAAAAAAGGCTCTTGCGACATCATCCCGTTCATTGGGTTTAATTTGTGCGATCGCATTCTGTAATTCTGGCTCCATTTGGCTGGTTGGAATCCGATCTGGATGTAAAGACTTACCAAATAAATGCCGACGTTGATCTGGTGTTGTCCGTTGAGCAAAATCATCAAAATTTTGATATTCCGCCGTTGCTTCTGCTGTAGTATCATCCAGAGATTCAACATCACCTTTAGCCAAATCTTTCATTATTTGACGCTTGTAATCTTCACTGGTTGCCACTTTACTTATCTCCTTTCTTTTCATCAAACTCTTTGGATGGCTGGTATTTCCAAGCCATAATTACAAATTCCATTTCTCAAACTTTCTTCAAGTTTTTACTGCAAATACAGCAATTATGTATACTTAACTTGATTAGTTTGAGTGTCATATTCAGTAGTCAAAATCAATTGCTTATCAGGTGCGTAAATCAAAACCTTTAAGTCTTGTTTGGGGAAGTTTTTATGAAAACCTTGAACTAAGGATTTTGCTAATGGTCGCACTTCGTTCGGACGAACTTTAGGGGAAATCACAACACCTAGTTTGTTGTTATCACGAACAAAAGCGTCCTGAACTAAACCTTGAGATGTTTGCACAACCCAAGTACCAAAGGTTTGTCCGCCTGGGGTATTGCCTCGCTCTAACTCTGCATAAGTTACATCTCGGCCAATCGCTGACGGAGTTGTTGTGCGGTCAACTTGTGATACAGTAGCACCACCACAGGCGGTAGTTATCAACAGTACTCCGATTAAAAATAAAGTCGCCAATATTTTGCGACTTTGCTGAAACAGAATCATTTTTTTACCTCCTGAAAAAACTTTAAACAACAGATAGAATAAATTGCAATACGGTTAATTTAATACCAAAATTTTTCAACTGCGTAGCTTCGATTGAGAAAATAAACTCAACATTTTTAAGGGTTTATTGAGTTGCTCTTTGCTTAACCTAATTTGCAATTTTTCTTAACTGAACCGTATTCGAATAAATTGTATGTCTCAACTAATTTATTAACTTTATAAGCTTTGAATTTATAGAGGTTATTCCTCTAAGTTTAGGAATTTTTTTTGTAATGGTAGAGACGTGATTAATTACGTCTCTACAAGATTTCTGTAAATCAAGCTAGTCCTTTATCTTTCAATGGTTAGCTAAGAAGAAAATAAAGGGTTATAGCGTTGAATACTCAACAATCCATCCTATTCTGCAAAAATGGAATCCACCCCATTTATATTCCCTAGAGTTTTTGCAAAATTATTATGAATTGTTAGTCAATATTTTTCTTGACATTATCTTTTACGTCTTCAATTCCATGACGTACTTCGCTTTCAGCTTGCTTTGCTTTACCTTTGGCTTTATCTTCTGGATCGCCAGTAACATTTCCTAATGCTTCTTGGGCTTTACCTTCAACATTTTTAGCTGCTGCTTTTGCGCGATCTTCTATGCTCATTTTGAACTCCTGATTTAATCAAAAACTTATTTCAAGGCTGTAATATTAGCTTTGAAATACTTTGTTATTACCTTTACACACTAACTTAAACTTTTTGCTAAAGCCTTCTACCACAAGGCATATTAAACAATTAAAAATTAATAGTTAAAAATTAAAAATGCAGGAAACTAATTGTAGTAAGCGTTCTGGGCGTTATTTGAATACGAAATAAATTAAGAAAAGCTTAGTTCTCTATGCTAAAAGACATAGATAAATTGCAAATATTGTAATGTCTACTTTTGATTTTTTAGCTAAAAAAACCCAGTTCTTGTACAGAACTGGGTTAATAATGTTATGGGGATATTTGTTGTCTAATCTAGAAAACCCATCAGGCTTTCAGAATTGTCAATCTCATTTGATGCTATTGGACGGTTCCCAAATGTGGAATAGCTTTCAGAAATTATTAATGCACTGGAGGCAATTGGACGAACACCAGAGAGGTTGATGCTTTCAACAACTTGGAATGTATTAGCACCAATTGGACGAATACCCATTGAGTTATAGGTTTCAACTACTTCCAAGGTACTGGTGCTAACGGGACGCACCCCAGCAATTGAGAGGTGTTCAGCAACTTCTAAGTCGCTAGCGCCTATGGGACGAATTCCAGAAATAGCAAGTGTTCCAGAAGCCCCCACTGGCAGTTCTCCTTCGACTTTCTCTGCATTCAAGCCCTGGTCTTGTTGGTTTTCAACTTCCTCTGTAGTTTCCCCTGAAGACTTGGCATTGTTTTGCCGAGAACTGATTGCTTTGCCAGCGCTGCTAATAGCCATAAACGAAGACCTCTGGTTTGTTAATTGAATTTTACAATAATTAAGGAAAGATGAAATTTTTTCCCATATACTTTAGAGTTTAACCTTAAAAAACCTCACATAGATATAAGAATCTTTAAAACTGATACATAAGTAAATTTTAATTAATAAGTTTTGTAATAAATTATTACCATTTATTTAGTCTAATAAGCCAGCTACAATAGATACAGGGCGAAATCGTCACCATGAGATAGGGTATTTTCAGCAAAACTGTATGACAGAATTTTGTCTTCAAGCTCCCTTTAGTCCCACAGGCGATCAACCACAAGCGATCGCACAACTTACTGCTAGTATCCAATCAGGCAACCGTTACCAAACTTTACTAGGAGCCACTGGAACTGGCAAGACATTTTCGGTAGCAGCAGTTATTGAGAAAATTGGTAAGCCTACCTTAGTTCTGGCGCACAACAAAACCTTGGCTGCACAGCTTTGTAACGAGTTGCGGGATTTCTTCCCCAACAACGCAGTCGAGTATTTTGTCAGCTACTACGATTACTATCAGCCAGAAGCGTATATTCCCGTTACCGACACTTATATTGAAAAAACGGCAGCGATTAATGATGAAATTGATATGTTACGGCATTCAGCGACGCGATCGCTGTTTGAACGTCGTGATGTCATTGTCGTTGCTTCCATTAGCTGCATCTACGGTTTAGGAATGCCAGCAGAATATCTCAAAGCTGCCATCCCTCTCCAAATAGGTATGGAAGTAAATCAACGCCAAATTTTACGGGATTTGGCAAATGTTCAATATAGCCGCAACGACATAGAAATGGGCCGGGGAAAATTTCGTGTCCGTGGTGATGTCTTAGAAATTGGCCCAGCTTATGAAGACCGAATTATTCGCGTCGAATTCTTTGGTGATGAAATAGACGCGATTCGCTATATTGACCCGGTGACAGGTGAAATTCTCAAGAGCTTGGAAGCGGTGAATATCTACCCAGCACGTCACTTTGTCACCCCAGAAGAACGGTTAGAAGTAGCTTGTCATGACATTGCAGCAGAACTAAAACAGCAGAAACTAGACTTAGAACAAGCTGGGAAACTATTAGAAGCGCAACGCATAGATCAACGTACACGCTATGACCTAGAAATGCTACGCGAAGTAGGTTACTGCAACGGCGTTGAAAACTATTCTCGTCACTTAGCAGGAAGGCAAGCCGGAGATCCACCAGAATGTTTAATTGATTATTTTCCTAAAGATTGGCTATTAATTATCGATGAATCTCACGTTACTGTACCCCAAATTCGGGGTATGTATAACGGTGATCAAGCGAGAAAAAAAGTTTTAATTGAACATGGATTTCGGCTTCCTAGCGCTGCTGATAACCGTCCTTTGAAAGCTGAAGAATTTTGGCAAAAGGTTAATCAGTGTATTTTTGTTTCCGCAACTCCCGGAACTTGGGAAATAGAAGTTTCTGAAGACCATGTAGTTGAGCAAGTGATTAGACCAACTGGGGTGGTTGATCCAGAAATTTCTGTGCGTCCTACAGAAGGACAAATTGATGATTTGTTAGGCGAAATTAAAGATAGAGCCGATCGCCATGAACGAGTGTTAATTACCACATTAACCAAGCGGATGGCGGAAGACTTAACCGAATATTTGCAAGACCGCAGTATAAGGGTAAGGTATTTACATTCTGAAATTACTTCTATTGAGCGCATTGAGATTTTGCAGAACTTGCGCGAGGGTAAATTTGATGTTTTGGTTGGGGTGAATTTGCTGCGGGAAGGCTTGGATTTACCCGAAGTTTCCTTAGTAGCAATTATGGATGCAGATAAAGAAGGTTTTCTGCGAACCGAGCGTTCCTTAATTCAAACTATTGGTAGAGCCGCACGCCACGTCCAGGGGCAGGCAATTTTGTATGCCGATAATATGACAGGTAGCATGATTAAAGCTATTGATGAAACAGACAGGCGGCGTGGTATTCAAACGGCACATAATCGACTAAATGGTATTACACCACAACCGATTGTCAAAAAATCAAGTAATGCGATTTTGGCTTTTTTAGATGTATCTCGGCGGTTAAATGCAACTGACCTGAAAGTTGTAGATGAACATATAGATGAACTGCCATTAGAACAGATTCCAGGGTTGATTACTCTGTTAGAAGCGCAGATGAAAGAAGCGGCGAAAAAACTGGAATTTGAAGAGGCGGGTAAATTGCGCGATCGCATTAAACATCTGCGGGATAAAATGTTAGGACGTTAACGTGAATCTTATGCTGACCAATATTCGCCTAATTAGTGTTCAAGAATATCACAAAATGGCGGAAACGGGGATTTTTCATCCTGAAGAACGCTTAGAATTAATCGCGGGACAAATCATCAGAATGTCAGCAAAAGGAACTGCTCACGAATCAGCAATTACCCGCACAGAAAGGTTATTACGTCAACGTTTGGGTGACAAAGTTTTATTAAGAATCCAGTCACCAGTTCAACTTGACGATTACTCGGAACCAGAGCCAGATATTTCAGTTGTGAAGCTAAATCCATTAGATTATGAGGATCACTATCCCAATGCTTCCGAAGTATTTTTACTGATTGAAATAGCTGATTCCAGTCTCAAATATGATCGAGAAGTAAAAGCGATTGCATACTCTAAGTCAGGTATTATTGAGTACTGGATTTTAGATGTGAATGGACGCAAGTTGTATATGTATCGTCTCCCTAGTCCAGACGGATATCACAGTGAAAGCATACTTGCAGAGGATGTGACAATTTCACCTTTAGCTTTTGGTGATTGTGCGATCGCAATTAGGGAATTATTGCGAAAAATCTGAGAGGCGATCGCCAGAAAACATCTGCGGGATAAAATGCTAGGACGTTAACGTGAATCTCATGCTGACCAAATATTAGCCTAAATTGAAATAGCTGATTCCAGTCTCAAGTATGAGCGAGAAGTAAAGGCGATGGCTTTTCTACGAGAGGAGAGGCTTGTCTGCGACACGTTCCGCGAACGCCAATGCCAAGGGCGAACGCATACTCTAAATACTTTTGTTGCTAGAGTTCTTTTCTTGAATTCTCAGCAAATATAGTTATCTAACTCACTAAAGGAGAACCATCATGGCTGTATATTTAATTGCAGACGTTAAGGTTACGGATGATGCCTGGATTTCGGACTACGCAGCAAATGTCCACGATATCGTACATAATCATGGAGGGAAATACCTTTCCCGCAGTGGTAATATTACGACTATTGAAGGCGAGGAATTAGGAACAACATTGCTTGCTTTGCTGGAATTTCCTTCTACGGAAGCAGCGCAAGCGTTTGTTAACGATCCAGCCTATGCAAAATATCGTCAAGCTCGCCAGGCTGGTAGTATCAGCAGGTTGCATATAATCGACGACACCGATGCTGCCGGAACCATACCGTATTTACCAAAAGGTTAATATCGTCGATTGTCCGATTTGATCCAAAATATACATCTAGATAAATATACATTATGTTTACTTTGGATCGCCTTTTAGATACTCATAGCTTTATCTGGCTACGCTATCCTAAATAAACTGAATCATTAAGAGATCGCGCCGATGGTTGCTTTACCCGATCGCATTTTGATGAGTGCAGAAGAATATCTAGTTTGGGAACCTACCCAAGAAGAACGCTACGAGTATTGGGATGGCGAAGTTGTGATGATGAGTGGTGCTACACGCAACCATAATCGGATTTCTCTGAATTTCTCGAAGTTTCTAGATGATGCCCTAGCCGATGTCTACGACGGGCTACACCTACGTACCTGCGAAGTGTACATTGTAGATGTAAAGGTGCAGGTAGAACCGGGGCAAAAGTATTTTTATCCAGATGTGGTGGTAACTTGCGATGAGCGAGACACTGATCCACAATTAGTACAATTTCCCTGTTTAATTATCAAAGTGCTATCACCTTCAACTGAAGCAGCCGATAGAGGGAAAAAGTTTGCTAAATATCGCCAATCTCCAACCTTACAAGAATATGTCTTAGTACAAGTAGCTCAACCGATTGTAGAAGTGTTTCGGCGCAACGAACAGGGAAAATGGGTGCTGTCGGAGTATAATTTGGACGATATATTGCGACTGGAATCTGTAGATGTGGAAATTGCGATCGCCCATTTGTATCGACAAGTACAATTGGAAAGCGAAACCACTGATAATTGAATAGATGATAGATTAAAATTTTCTCTTCAGCAGATATGTAGGAAAATGACACTTAAGGTAATTGAAATAGAAAATGTCAAAGGCATAAAAAAATATTCTTTTAACTTAGATATTTTACCTAACAAGCCAAGTATTTTAGTTGCTCCAAATGGGTTTGGAAAAAGCTCTTTTGCTGCTGCATTTAATTTATTACAAGCAAATGGATTAGTCCTCAGTGGATACTCACTTTACAAAAATGACACTGCAAACCGACCAAGACTGTTTATAAAATACCAGAAGCCTGACAACACAATTGTTGACTTAGAAGCTGATGAGTCAATCAACACTATAAAAGATCAGTTCGATTGCTTTGTAATTAACAGCCAAATAGATGCCAAAGGTACTGGAGTGAATTATGGTTCTGAAATGACGATAAACCCAGTCATATTAATTGATGAAATTCCAGAAAAAGTTAAATTTCAATACTCTTTTAAGTCTCAACAAAAAATATTTGGACTAAACAACAAGGTGCTACCAAATATTAAATTGTTACTTTCTAATTCAAAATTAATTAAAAAAATAAATGAAAATATCACAATTTTAACCAATGCTCTTGAAAGCCAAATTCAACGTAAGATTAGTGAATTTGTCAACGAAGTTAATCAGGAGTCAGGAACCTCTTCTAACTTGATTGAATGGATAGAAAGAAATAAAATAGATAGTCTAAATAATATAGACTGCCTGAGTGATTTATCTCAGATTCTTTACGAGTTTAATTTTTTTAATTTAAAAGCAGAGTATTTTTTAGCTGGAATTCAAATAATTAATCTGTATAATGATAGCATATCTGACTTTGAAAAAGCGTGTAAATATAAAATCTATGAACTAGACAAAGAAAATTACAAGTCCACATTGAAAGCCTTTAACTCTACGTGGAGAGATATTCGCATTAAGGAATCAGGGAAGCAACTAATAGTTGAATTTCCGGAATTTCATTATATTTCTAATGGTGAAAGAGATATTCTCACTTTTGTAGCACTTTTACAGCAGGCAAAAAGGAGGCTTAAAAAACATAGCAATATCCTGGTAATCGATGAAGTTTTTGATTACTTGGATGATGCAAGTCTGATTGCCGTCCAGTATTATATTACCCAATTTATTGAAGAATATAGTATGACAGGGAGGAGAATTTATCCTCTTATTTTGACGCATCTAAATCCAGACTATTTTAGAAACTTTACTTTTAGTAAACAAAAAATTTATTATTTAGATAGGCGGGAATTAAAGGTCAACCAACACTTAGTGAAGCTATTAATTAACCGAGAACATCCTTCAATACAAGATGATGTTTCAAAGTATCTTTTTCACTTTCATACTTCTTGCATTAATAAAAGACAGGAGTTTAGGGCACTATCTTTGAAAGAAACTTGGGGTGAAGGATATAATTTTGACGGTTTTATAGATACAGAAATGCGTAAGTATTTAAATCGAAAAGCTGATTATGATCCTTTTGCAGTTTGTTGCACAATTAGAAAAAGAATTGAAAAATTGATATATGGAAAAATCGTGGACATGAATAGTAAAACAATATTCCTTGATACTCATACAACATCAAAAAAATTAGACTTTGCGGAAAGTATTGGAGTGATTGTGCCTGAGGCATATTATTTATTAGGCATAATTTACAACGATGGTATGCATTGGAAAAAAGGTCAAGAGAATGTCTCTCAAATTGCTGCTAAATTGGAGAACTTGACGATTAGATATCTAATTAAAGATGTCTTTGCTCAATAGTACTTAATTCTAGCGATGCTTCCCTAGAGTTGCTGCAACAGGTCTAGCTGAATAATGGCTGCGAGGTTTGTGATGAGGGAAATATCACTGACAACAATCAACGTTTTGATACCTACAATAGGACTTTTAAAACATCCTCTGAGCAAATCAAAGCCATCCTCGTAGCTTCTTATGTACCCATGCCAGACACCACATATAATCATCAATTTTGAAATTATCAGCAGCTTTAACTATATATTTGTGAGCTAAATCAATATTATTCTCGACTTCGTAATATAATCCCAAGTAAAGATGACTGTAAAAATTCCCCTTTATCCCTTCTGATTGACCAACAGTTAAAACATCATCTGGTGTACAATTTCCCGCATACAAATCATATACGCGCTGCATAATGCGTCGAGGGTCATTTTTCACAGTTAGTAAAGATTTACGTGCCTCTTCAACACCTAACGAACGAGCTATGCAGAGATATCGCCATACTGTTTCTTCTACATCTTGAGCATTCACAGTCAAATCTATTTCAAATTGTTCAGTACCCTCAGCAAATCTTTCTGCATAATAATAGGATAACCCACGTTGCCAGAGGTAGGGTTTAATACGGCTATCCAGTTCCTCTGCTATATCAAAATCTTTAATAGATTCATCAATTTTCGCCAATTGAAAGTTAACCATACCCCGACGAATGTAAGCGTTAGGATTTTCTGGCTGATTACGAATGGTTTCGTTCCAGCGCTGGAGTTGATTTTCCAGAGAATTTGAAAAAAACATGAGTTGCCAAGCCTATATAGAGAATTAACTAACATATTTTCAGCTTTGAGGAGAGTATGTCAATCTTCCAAATATTACGCGTTGCTGATTTCCTGAAGCGTTAACTTTAAAAAAACTATTTCATGTCATAATTTTGATGCCATGTATTAATTTTCTCATGACCAGCATTATCGAATTTCCCTGGCAGCAAGAGGCAATTATTCACCATAGTCAGTGCCTAATGAATAGTTTTCATCATTGGACGGGAAATTTTTTGTTGGATGTAAATGGTGTACCCCAGGAAATAGCACAACTATTATTTGAAGCACCTTTTGTATTAGTTTCTCACGGCACTGAGTCAGACCCAATTTTCAACTATGGTAATCGCAAAGCGTTGGAACTATGGGAGCTTTCTTGGGAAGAATTTACCAGAATGCCTTCTCGCCAATCGGCTGAAGAGGTAGTACAGGAAGAACGCGATCGCTTATTATCAGAAGCAGCAACTAAAGGCTTCATCAAAAATTATTCCAGTACCCGTACTTCTAGCACTGGTAAACGTTTTTACATAGAAGATACTATCCTATGGAACGTTTTAGATGAACACAATCAGCAGTGTGGTCAAGCTGCTTTCTTCTCTAACTGGAAATTTATCGTATGAAGCCTACTGCTTCAGGGTAACTCCTAGAATAAATCTCAAATATCAAAGCGAGATCCATCCACGAGGTAGAAGAAACTACTTACAAAATTCCGTATTGTAGAATTGCTGTCTTAAAATCAGGAAAAAACGCCCGTGGTTCCAATTAGCGATAATAATCCGACAAAAATCACGCCTTATGTAACTTATGGGTTAATTGCTGCCAACGTCCTGGCTTTTCTTTATGAAGCAAGTCTTCCCCCACAAGCATTAAATGGATTTTTACACCTTGCGGCTGTAGTTCCACGAGAACTCACCCTCAGCTTTGGTGGTATCTCCATACATCAACCAGTACCAGAATGGGCAACTTTGATTACCTCGCAATTCTTGCATGGTGGTTTCTTGCACTTAGCAGGTAATATGCTGTTTCTTTGGATTTTTGGTAACAACGTTGAAGATAAGTTAGGTCATGCCAAATATTTACTGTTTTATTTATCTTGCGGTGTTTTGGCAGCATTAACACAGTGGTTCTTCGCTCAAGATTCTAGCATTCCATCTTTGGGTGCGAGTGGTGCGATCGCAGGCATTCTAGGAGCGTACATTCTCCGCTTTCCCAACGCCGAAGTTCTTGGCATAGTGCCTTTAGGAATTTTCTTCCCAACTTTCCGTGTCCCAGCATATTTCTTTTTGGGATTCTGGTTTCTCGAACAAGCTTTCTACGGGCTTGCTAGTCTCGAAACACGTACCAATATCGGTATGGAAAGCGGCGGTATTGCTTACTGGGCACATGCCGGTGGGTTTATCTTTGGGGCAATTCTCGGCCCTCTGTTGGGTTTGTTTAACGATAAATCACAGGAAGAATCTTGGTATGAGTGATTTGTTATTGGAACTATCAATCAGTCTGATTGATTTAATTAGGTGACATTGCCTAAGCTTCGCAACTGCTTGCCTTACAAGCTATATTGCAATTAGCCAATAATTTAGGAAAAACACCTGTGTTTCCCCTCTACGACGAAAATCCGACCCGAATCACCCCGTATTTCACCTACGGGTTAATTGGCATGAATATTGTAATTTTTCTCCACGAGGTGAGCCTATCAAATGCACAATTGAGTCAATTTTTAAGTCAATATGCGGTAGTACCTCAAGAGTTAACCACTAATTTGAGTGGAGAGTGGATAACATTATTTACGTCGCAATTTTTACACGGTGGTTGGTGGCACTTAATCTCAAATATGTTGTTTCTCTGGGTTTTTGGCAACAATATTGAAGATCGATTAGGTCATGCCAAATATCTAATTTTTTATTTGGCGTGTGGTGCTTTGGCTGCTTTATGCCAATGGTTTATTGGTATGAATTCTGAGATTCCTTCCTTGGGGGCAAGTGGTGCAATTTCTGGGGTTTTGGGTGCGTACATCATCCGCTTTCCCCACGCTAAAGTCATGACCTTGGTTTTTTTGGGGATTTTCATCACCACAATCAGAATTCCAGCACTAGTGATAATTGGACTTTTCTTTGTGCAGAATGTTATATCTGGTCTTGCTACCTTACAAACAGCCGCTCAGATGACTGTACAAACAGGTGGAGTTGCTTACTGGGCGCATATCGGGGGTTTTGTTTTTGGGGTAATTCTTGCTCCCGTGTTTGGGTTGTTTAGGCAGGACTAAATACAGCATTTTCTGTCTAAATTCATAGCGAAAAAATTGCTAGCTATCAAACCTCTGCGTTAACCTTTGCTTACTTACCCAGTGAGAATGCGTACCACTTCGTGGAAGCAAGCTACGCGTAGCGTCTCGTAGAGAAGCGCCCATACAACATTGAAATTTCCCTATTGGGATATCAGTTTTTGCTAGCAGCTGCTGAAACTTCTTCTGATTCTTCTACCTCAGATGTAAATGTTGATGATTGTGAAACTTCTTCAGGTACAGAGACAATGATATCAGCACCATTAATAATTGCTCCTAACAACCCTAGTTCAGCTTCTACCAATTGATCAACAGCTTCACCTAACATATTCTCTTGTGTGTAGTGTGGCCGTGTCACTAATACGATCCCATCACTGTAGGGTTGGATTAACAGAGGATCGTTCGATATGCTGAGTGGACTAGTGTCTAAAATCACTAAATCAAAACGTTCGCGGACATCCTCAATCAGCCGCCGCATTTCGCTAGATTCCAGAATAGCAGCAGATTGCCGCACAGGGCCAGGACTTGGAAGAATGTATAAATTTTCTACATCAGGAACTAAACGGATACATTCACTTAAGTTAGCGTAATAACGAAGGGGTTCAATTGTGGCATCGGGATCAGGAATTACTTTCAGGGATGTTGAACGAGAAGGCGATCGCAAATCTGTTTCGATAATCAAGGTTCTTTTACCAGCACGAGCAGAAGCTATACCCAAGTTATAAGCACTTGCTGTCTTACCCTCTAAGCTACTAGTGCTAGTAATCAACACTACTTTTAAGTTTTTACCACCTATCCGGCGCAGATTACTGCGGAATTTCTCATAAAATTCTAAATAAGGAGAATCAGCAGAAATGACCACCGGTACTGCCTCTTTATCCAAATCATCAACTGGCATTAAAGGCAATTCTCCCAACACTGCCACTTCCCGTTGCTTGAGGCTCTCGCGAATATCCTCTCTGGTTTTGAAAGTCCCTTCCAGCGCTCCTAACAAGAATATTACCCCACCACCAATCACCACACCTAAGAAACCGCCCACAGCAAGGGTAATAGGTACACTCTTCGGGGGTTTGATATCGGCAGCAGCTGTGGGCCGTCTGGCAATGCTAAGGCTGCTAGTAGTTTCTGCCTCTGCGGTTTTAGCATCGGTTAGCTTCACCTGCATTTGGTCGTAGATGGATTTTTTGAGGGCAACCTCCTGTTCTAAACGCGATCGCTCTAATTGCTTATTGGGTATCAGAGAATACTCTTGCCGTAGTCGCGCTTCTTGTTGGATCTCTTGAACTAGTTGTTGTTGCAGCGTCTCCCGTTGGGTTTGCAAAGACACCATTTGGTTTGCCAATTGCTGGCGGGCTGGATCTAAGCTGCTTTGGGTGCGAATACCTGCAACGCTACCCTGAAGCGGAGCCGCCGTCCCATCACCACCTAATACCTCAGATGCACGTTGTTGCAGCAATTCTTCAGCCGCTTGTTTCTGACGCATTAACTGAACCATCGTTGGGTGTTCCGGTCGCAAATCTTTTCTGAGTACGGCGATTTGCGACTCACTTTGATAAATTTGCGCTCGTAAGTTCCCAATAATTGGATCGGCACTCAAAGCAGAAGAAACATAAGCCTGTCCGACTGTTAAGCCTAACTTATTTTGTAAACTGCGAATTTGACCATCAACCCCAGAAATAGTTAATTGCATCTGCCGTTGGAGATTTTGGCTAGCAGTTACAGCGCTTAACAAGCTGCCATTCTCGGCTGCTAATATTGCTGTTCTTTCGATGCGATCGTACTGTTCTAACTTCTTTTCAGCAACTTGCAATTCTCGTTTAGCTTGTGGTACGCGATCGTTAATCTTTTCAATAATTGCTTGTAATCGCCCAGTATTAATATCACTGCTCAACTTGATCATTGCTTGCATCAATTCCGCCAAGACCTGTATACCTCGTTTGGGATCGGTATCTACATATTTCAATTCCAAAATACTAGATTCCAATTCTCCAGTCCTGGGGTTTTTTTTAGGAACAGAAAGGACAACACTGTTACCCAGCTTTGTCGGTTTGACACCGACTTTTTCTGCCACTGCTGCAATTATCTGGTTGGAGAGTAAAACTTCCTGATTCAGTTCTTTTCCTTGCTGTTGGATTTCAGTACCAGTTGCAGAGAAAGAAACTGGTGGACCACTATAGGTAAGTGCGCCAGATGCTATATAGCTAGTAGGTGGCTCTGGTTGCATAGCTACCAAAGTCGACCCTACTATAACTAGACCAAAACTAGCTAGTCCAATCCACTTGTACTTATCAAAAGCAATAAGATATCGCTTAACAATTGGTGGGGTCATGGTCGCTTCGCTCCAATTAAAAATTCAAAATTCAAAATTTAGGAAGCACCAAACTAAAGATAGTGGTTTTGATACAAGAACGTTATCAACTTCATACTATATATTGGTTGATATGTTTAATATTTTTGCATTAACGAATTCAAAAACCAGTTGAAGATGTGGCTTCCTACACTCCCAACTATTTCCAGATTGTATCCTTCTTTTAGAGTTACTAATTTGACCCGCCACCGAAGTTATCAAAAAACCGGAGAAAGGATTGAACATTGAAGAAAGGTTGGGTAATGGTAGTTAGGAAATTAGTAATTCTACCTATGAGGTTACGACCAACAACAATAACATCATTATCTTGAAGCGCTACATTTTGAGACGCATCGCCTCCTAGAGCTTTTTTAGCATCAAGTTTCTGGGTAACAGCTTTACCTTGTTCAGGATCAAAGCGAACCAGCGCTATATCTCGGAGATTAGCAGTATCAAGATTTACTCCTCCCAAAGCATCTACAAATGTACTGCCATTAGGCAGTGCTTGAATAGAGAGACCTCCCGCAGCGTAGTTTAAAACCCGGACTCTAATCTGTGGTGTGGCTAAGGATGAACGTGCTACCAAATTGCGGTCATAACCGTCATCATTACCAACTTCACGACGGGGGATGAGTATCGCATCTCCGTCTTGTAAGCGTAAATTAGGGATTGAACCGCCATTTTGCAGTGCTGCATATAAGTCAATAGTTTGTGAGATCACAGAACCATCAATTAACTTGCGGCGTACTTGTATTTGTCGTAGGTCTGCATTTAACGTTGAACCCCCAGATATTAGCAAGGCATCAGCAACGCGGGGTGTTGCTGAATTAATCGGATAAATTCCTGGTCTGAATATTTCTCCGCTAACGGTAACTTGAACTGGTCGCGTCCCTGCCAAAGATACTACTACGATTGGATCTGGGAAAAAGCGACTTAAACCCAAGCGAATTTTTTCTTGAGCTTCTTCTAAAGTTAAACCTTGTAATGACACTGTTCCCACTTGCGGTACTACGATGTTGCCTTCGGGACTAATTACAGCTTGAAAACTTAAGTCTTGACGCTGCACTGCTAAGGCTAAAACTATTACTGGATCAACAACATAACGATTTAAACCCAAGCGAATTTTTTCTTGAGCTTCTTCTAAAGTTAAACCTTGTAAAGAAACTGTTCCCAGTAGTGGCACTACAATGTTACCTTCTGGGTTGATTAAAGCTTGAAAACTCAAATCTGGAAAGCGCTGAACCGAAACACTAATTCCATCTCCTATGCCTAAGCGGTATGGGCCAGGAGGACGCTGAAGTACAACGCCAATTATATCTCCTGGCCCCAAGAGGTAGCGGCTGAGTTGGCTGGAAGTTTCATCATTTGTACCTGTAGGTATAACCTCAGTTTCAGTACCTGGCACAGGCGAGGGGGGTTGCCTTGGTGATTGTCCTTGAGATGGAAAAGGCTGGGCAACAACAAGTTGGATAGGTGTTGTTAAAAAAACTCCTACTTGAAGACTAACAAAACACAGGGCGCTGAATGCACGCATATAAGAAGTGGGATCTATGAACATCGGTGCAGAAAAAATGATAAGAGAATTATTCGCGCCGAGTCGTTATTTTACTCTATAAATGTCCCTAATGTCTCTGGAGTCTGCAAGTATTTACCAAGAAAAAGAGAAGAACTTTACTAAATTTAAATACTAACTTCATATTATTAACATCTTTTGGCTAAGTTTTAGGCTGAATGCAATTTATAAAGATAAGTAGGTTGGCGCAATTAAAGCTAACTAGCAAGGACTGTCATTTGTCCTTTGTCATTGTTCATTAGTAAGGACTTTAAGACTATTTACATTTCATAACATAATTTGGTTTATTTCTACCAACTTACTTACTTCTGATGAATCTCTGCACAAAGGCATTCATCAGAGACTTTACAAAGGGCCTGCCATCAATGTACTTTGCACTGTTTCCCCCATAGACTTGGCTAAAGACCAAGATGTTTCTACCTGCCCTAAAGGTTCCATCGGGATCAGAATGCTCACGCTTACCCAGGGAATACGTTGCTTGCGCCACTGAGCTAGTTGATCCGCCAAGAACCAATGGAAAGGTGATGGATTTCCGCCGTCTGGCATTGCGTACCATTGCAAGACAGCGAAGGTTTGCTGTGGTGTGGCGGCACGAAAGAACCTAGCTTCTACTTTAGTTTCAACATTAGAAGCCAACTTTTTAGGCGGTTTCACAGTAAATTCGGCAGAACGAGATTGTGCTATATCCCACTTTCCCCAGCGCGATCTTCCCCAGCCGTTAACATCTGTCCACTCTACCTCTGGTTGATCCATAGGCCCATTTTGTGGCAGTAAAAGCAGGATTGCCTGGGATTGAGAACCTTCTTTTTTAAGTACCTGCAAAGACCATTTATGTTCGCCAATTTGCTGTTCTGATTGTTCAATAGTTTGCCAACCAGGAAGAGCTAATCCAGTCTTACGAATTTCTCTTAATTCGTTGAGGGTGGTAACAGGTGCTGGCTGTTTCCATTGCCACTTTCCTGTCAGGTATCCAGGAACCCCTGCTATTGCTAGTAGTAATAGCAATAACAAAAGTGCTGCTACCTGATTGAATTGGTTTTCCTTGAAAAACTTGGAGAATGAAATCATCAGTAAAATTTGTGATACTTAGGCAAAATTTTACTTTATAAAATCACACCGTGAGTTCAGTAATATTTATGAGTAGATTAAGAGGGAGGAGAGCAGGGAGCAAGAGGACTTGGGGACAGGGAGCAGGGGACAAGAGGTGAGAACTTGAAACAAGTCTTTCCCCTTGTCCCCAATTCTCCTTGTCCCCAAGTCCTCTTCCCAATGCCCAATAGTTCTAACTTTCTATTTCTTGCTCAGTTTCTACAGATGTTGAAAAATAGTGATTAATCCAATTCAGCAGGGGCACTAATGACACCAGCATACAAGCAGAGTACAAGTCACCACCCCAACCATCATGTAGCCATTTAAAAGCTGCTTCTTGACCTGTGCCGTGAAAGAAAGTCAGTAAAGTGTTACGAATGATATTGGCAGTAGTACTAACGATCGCAGCAAGAGATAAAAACGATATGGTTGTGCGCCGTGAAGATAAAGCATCTGTCCAATAAAGCAGCATCAAGCCAACGTAGAGAGTCGTGAACAACATTTTCAACCCTGCACAATAGGGAGCAACTTCTACAATGCGTCCTCCCACGTAGAGATTGATTTCATTTACTGTTACGTCCATACCAAATTGATTCAATATGAAACCTGCCGTACCAGCAATGAAGCTTTGCAGAGGTAAGGTATAGGGCGCAATGAGATAGGGTGCTGCCGTCGGGGTGGCCAAAAATACCAGTAGCAGGGGGAATCCTTGCGATCGCAAACCTGCTATTCCTTTAAACCACAAACATAATCCTGCCAGGATAACGGGCAAGGAAAGGTTAACCCACTCTGTAACACCACTAAGATAAAACACTGCCCCTAGTAACAATAAAACAGCGCTCAAAGGATGTGTGGTATCTGGTAAACGTGTCCATTTTTTTCGGTTTATCCAGGCCAGATAAGCCGCAAATGGTAAACCAATAATTCCGTGGCTGAAATATTCGTGTTCTGTACTGATATTTTTGTTCAGCCAACCATCCAACCAGTGTAGCAATATAGGCGCATAAAGCAGCAGCAAAACGCCTATAATAGCAAGATTCAATAAGTCTGAGGCGTTTCTTTTTTTAATCTGTTGCTGGAGTGCCATGATTTTTATTGGTCATTGGTCATTTGCAAAAGACAACTGACAAAGAACAAATGTCTAATTGTTGGATGCACATATAAGTATGAATTAACTTTAGGCTACCACGCTGTCAAGGTCAGCATTGGAGGTTTCATCTACCTTAGAAGTTGTTGAGACTGCATGAGCGATCGCAGCTACAACTTCTTTAACTTGGCTACTGCTCAAACCAGGATACATCGGTAATGATAATATTTGCTGTGACAGTTTTTCTGCTTGGGGAAAATCTCCCGGCTGATAGCCTAAATTGCTGAATGCTGGCTGAAGATGACAAGGAATTGGGTAGTGAATGCCGGTTTGAATTCCCACTGCTGTGAGTTTTTCTTGGAGTTGCTGGCGTTCTATTGGGCAAGAATCATTAACTTTAATGACGTAAAGATGATAAACGTGTCCTGTATCACTTTGGTTTTCTATAGGGATAATACCAGTAATTGCCAAGGGTGCTAGTTCGGTATTATACTGCTGGGCAATAGTCAAGCGATCGCGATTCCACTGTGGCAAATATGGTAATTTTTGGTGCAAAATAGCTGCTTGTAAAGTATCCAAACGGCTATTTGTACCGGGTTCAGTATGAAAATACTTTTGCGATGCACCATAATTTCGCAAACGCCCCATCTTCTGGGCAACATCTGAATCTCGTGTCAGCAGCATTCCTCCATCCCCAAATGCTCCCAAATTTTTGCTGGGATAGAAACTAAAAGCTGCTGCTATGCCTACTGAACCAGCGTGATATCCGTCTCTTTGGGCAAGGTGTGCTTGGGCGGCATCTTCAAAAATTAGTAGTTTGTAGGTATCAGCAAATTTGATGAGTTCACGTGGCGATACCATTTGTCCATAGAGATGTACAGGAATAATTGCTTTAGTCTGAGGCGTAATTGCCTTTGCTGCGGCCTCTAAATCAATTAAAGCTGTTTGGCGATCGCAATCTACCAGAATTGGCTTCGCGCCAGCGCGGATAACCCCAATCAAGGTTGCGATAAAAGTGTTGGCAGGTAAAATTACCTCATCGCCAGCACCAATATTACAAGCTTGCAATCCGAGAGCGATCGCATCTGTTCCTGATGCAACACCAACACCATAAGCTGCCCCCGATACTGCCGCAAATGCTGCTTCAAAATCTGAGAGTGCTTGCCCTAAAATAAAATCTCCCTGTTCCAATACAGATTGGATTGCATATTGCAATTGCATTTGAATTGGTTCGTGTTGCAACTTCAGGTCTACAAAAGGAACTCTAACAGTCATTTTATTCATTAGTAGTTATCCTCAAAAAATCTTTCCTCAAATGGAAAAAATAAAAAAGCCCACACAATTTTCAGCATGAAATTGTAATAGGTTCAATCTATTCGATCGAGACTTATATAAACTATCTAGGATTGTCAGCCATTAGTGCTAGCTGTTATAAGTAATAATTGCTATAAAAATTACTTAAATATAATTTTTGTAAGTTGATTTACTTAGAGTTTGCCATTAAGAATTTTTCCTTCTGTACATAAAGAATGACAGCTCCTTTGTATTGTATCCTTAGGGTTAGCTTACCCTGGCTGAATCTAAATCTAACGCAATCTGACTGTAAAATCCCAAGCAATAAAGACTACACCAGTACTAAATAAAGAATATCTAGCACCAGTAATTAGTAACTTGTGCATACCGCATCGCCGAGTTAATGGAAGGGAGAAAAAAATTTTGCCCTAAATTTGTTTGTCAGAGGCAAAATTAGGGAATGCTTAAAAATAGCAATTGATAACCTAGAAATAGGACTTGGATCAATTACACGATAGAGAAATTATTAAGGTAGCAGTGGCAATGATAGAGCCTGAAAACAAATTATTTGCCCTAAAGGATGGTTGGGATTCTCATGAATCAAGAGAACAGCAACGCCTAAAAGCTTTGTCGGATTTAGGTTTGCGGCAACCAGAAACGATTCCGGTTTTTGAAGAAGCCACACAGACTGCTGCCCACTTTTTGGAAGCACCAATTTCCATATTGGGATTTGTGGATCAAGAACGTCACTGGTTCAAGTCAGCAGTGGGCTTATCTAGGCTGGGGCTAATGAATCAGTTGGCACAAAGCCGCCAACTGTCACGCCGGGAATCGTTCTGCACTCAGGTTGTAGAGAGCCTTCAAATATTTGTAATTAATGATACACATAAACTTACAGACCCAGTACTTGTTAGCAGCAAGCTGGTGCAGGATTATGGTATTCGTGCTTACTTAGGAGCGCCACTCATTGATGCTGAGGGAAATTGTTTGGGTGCGTTGGCAGTGATGGATTTAGTGCCGCGCAATTTTACAACCCGAGACATTGAGTTTTTACAAATCATAGCTCGTTGGAGCATGAGTGAATTTGAGCGGAACCGACTTTTGCAAGGCAAACTCGAATCAACCACTCTCAAGACCGCTTCTATATTTTCACTTAATGATGAACGTAACACTGAAATTAAAATCACCACACCCACTCAAGATAGCGGCTCTGTTTCTACCAAGCAACTGAAACTGGAACTTTTGGGTCAGTTAACTCAGGAATTACGCACGCCTTTAACATCTGTACTTGGTATGGCTAGTGTTTTAGGACGTGAAATTTATGGGCCTTTGACGAGTAAGCAAAGAGAATATTTAGAAATTATCCAACATAGTGGTCGGTACTTACTTTCCCTAGTAAACGAAATTACCGAACTAGGAGCTATGGATGACAACTCAACTGTACTGAATTTAGCTCCTGTGGATATTGAAATGCTATGTCAACAAGCTATCAATACCCTTGAAGAAGTGGCTAATCGCCGCGAGCAAGACATTCGCCTCTCTATAGAACCGGGACGTAATCGCATTTGGCCTTTAGATAAAGACAAGGTGCGGCAAATTTTATATCACCTGGTTTTCAGTGTGATTCAACTTTCGGCTACAGGTAGCATTGTTCGCATCCATGTTTCTTACAAGGAAGATACGCTCAACATTACTATTTGGGTTTCTCATCCCTGGTTAGGGGACGGCATTACTGAGGTTGACCCCTACTTCCGTCTCAATTCTTTGTCGCTGCTAGAGTTAACCGGTGAGGTAGCAACTTACAATACTCATATAGAAGGACAACAGCAACTAGATACTTCATCAGTAGCAGTGGACAATTCAAAAAGCCTGAGTGATTCCCACTCCAATTTTCTTGCTGCTAGTTCCGGTCTAAATTTAGCTAAATTACATGGAACTCTTTCTCGTGAAAGCTTGGGTCTATTGCTAAGTTGTCAACTGGCAGAGTTGCACGCTGGACAAATTTTGATTCAAGGTTCACCAGAATCAGGATATCGTTATGTGCTTTCTTTGCCACTGCAACTGGCAACTCCCTCGCAAGCAATTAGTGATGTCTAATCACAGCCGGTAGAGAACGGATTACAGGTGATAGGGAATAGGGAAAGACAAATTCATACTTTGTTATGTAGTAAGTACATGAATTAAGAGCATCATTACTAATTTACAAACTACGTTATTACCTTTTTATAGCCATAGGCATTATGATCAAATCCAAGTTCTGCGTCGGCAGGCTAATTGATCGCAATGTTTTTTATGAATTTAGTCTGGCAACTATTTACTTTATCATCTTTACCGCTCAAAGAATATCTTGCTACCAGTTACGTACACCGTTCTCTGGTGGGACTGTTAAGGTCTTGGCGGCAAACCAGCGTCTTGATTCAGTGGGGAGATGCGATAGCAGCTGTATTACTCAGCTCAATATATGCCCTTGCACCTTTTGCTTCGAGTACGTTGGTAGGTTTGTTACTGGTGGCTTGTGTGGGATTTTGGCTGTTGTTGACTTTATCTGATGAAGTCACACCAGCAAATGTCTCGTCAGTCACTCCCATTCACCTACTGGTATTGCTCTACTGGGGAATTGCCGTAATCGCAACAGCATTATCACCAGTGAAAAAAGCGGCACTTAACGACTTGGGAACGTTGACCTTGTATTTGCTACTATTTGCCCTTTGTGCCAGGGTATTAAGGTCGCCTCGCCTCCGGTCTTGGATTCTCACTCTTTATCTGCACGTATCCTTAATTGTCAGTGTCTATGGATTGCGGCAATGGTTTTTTGGAGCCACAGCACTGGCAACTTGGGTTGATCCGGAATCTCCTCTGTCTAAGACTACAAGGGTCTACAGTTATTTAGGAAATCCCAACTTATTGGCTGGATACCTCTTACCAGCAGTAATTTTTAGCTTGGTGGCAATTTTTGCATGGCAAAGCTGGATCAAAAAAGCCTTAGCATTAACAATGTTAATTGCCAATACTGCCTGCCTGATCCTGACTTTTAGTCGTGGCGGCTGGATTGGACTAGTGGTAGCAGTTTTGGCTGTGATGGCATTGCTAGTTTTTTGGAAGAGTGTGGAAATGCCTCCTTTTTGGCGTACTTGGTCGCTGCCCATTGTCTTAGGAGGTTTAATCGGGATATTATTCTTAGCAGTAATATTTGTAGAGCCAGTTCGCATACGGGTTTTCAGTATTTTTGCTGACCGTCAAGATAGCAGTAATAATTTTCGTCGAAATGTGTGGGATGCTGTCTTTGAGATGATTCGCGATCGCCCCATTTTCGGCATTGGCCCCGGTCACAACTCTTTTAATAAAGTTTATCCGCTCTACCAACGCCCTCGATACACTGCTTTAAGTGCTTATTCGATTTTGTTTGAAGTGACTGTAGAAACTGGGTTTGTTGGTTTAGCCTGCTTTCTCTGGCTAATAATCGTCACATTTAATACGGCACTTTTGCAAATGCGACGATTGCGACGATTGAGAAGTGTAGAGGGATTTTGGTTAATTGGAGCGATCGCTATTTTGTTGGGTATGCTAGCTCACGGCACTGTAGATACTGTCTGGTATCGTCCTGAAGTCAATACCCTCTGGTGGCTCATCGTTGCTTTAATTGCCAGCTACTGGACACCTTTAACTCAAAACCAGACAAATCCATCTGACCCAGAACCAGCAGTAAACTAAAACGAGCAAATTGTCAGTTGTTTTTCTACTGAACAACTGACAAATGAATGAATTTTGAATTGTCTAGTCCCTGTAAGTAGTGGCACCTGGGGCATTAGGGTCCCGATAAGCAGTCGGTTCGTTATCACGCTTTTTACCAGCCAAACCAGCTAGACCGAATAAACCAAGTAATCCTAGCCAGCCCCAATCAAAATCGTTGCGTTCATAAGTGGTCGTTCTGGGAGCAGTATTGGCTCCGGGATCAGTTGTCGTCTGAGCTTGTGCGGATAGAGTTAAGGGTAAAATTCCCATACTCAAGGTGAGAATGCCTGCGCCAACAGCTGTAATGAAATTACTTTTCATAAGTTGTGACAATTCCTTATGCCATCCGAAGTTACTCACCACTGTATCGATTCTCAACCTTCATAAAATCAATCTGTGGCTATAAACTAGGGATTTTTATAAGTCACGCTGTGGACATACAACATGGTTTTTACAGCAATCGTTTCTCACTCTGGTGTGGTAGTTTGAACCACAATTATCCTTAATAGCTTTTCATTGCGCGTTGAATGTCACGCTGATCTTGCCGTCGTTTCAGGTCTTCTCGCTTATCGTGGAGCTTTTTACCTTTGCCAAGGGCTATACTCACTTTTACCCAGCCGCGTTTGAGATACATTTTCAAAGGGATTAAAGTTAGACCCTGCTGTTCTACTTTGCCAATTAGCTTGCGGAGTTCTTGACGATGCAACAGCAGCTTTCGTGTCCGCCGTGGTTCATGGTTAAAATATTGTCCACTGGCGTTGTAGGGCGAGATATGAATATTGATCAACCATGCTTCGCCATTGCGAAGCAAAGCATAGCCATCTTGGAGATTTACTTTACCCGCACGAATTGACTTAACCTCGGTTCCTGTCAACTCAATTCCGGCTTCGTAAGTTTCCAGAATTTCATATAAATAACGGGCTTGACGGTTGTCAGCAATAACTTTGTAACCTTCGTTCTTGTCGCTCATTGATAATTTTGTGCGTTTTAAATGTACCTAAAAAATTATTTGGATTGCCTTGCGAATTATAGGGTATTCATTATAACCGCTATAAATATTGAACTGTATATCACTAATTTAGCTTTTCTAAGTTCACAATTAAGAGTTTTCTGGTAACTTTTAAGTTACCTGATATTGATTACATCTGAGGTTTATCCAGAACTTGGGGATTTTACCTCAAGTTTCACCAAGCTTGATTTTGTGCAGTTTCACAAAGACTTGGTAAATAAATCGGCGTAAATAATTAAAGATTTGTAGTATAGCTTGTTGGGTATCTTGCTACAAGACGCTACTCCTAGAGAGGGCTGAAGCCTTCTCTACAAACTTATTTCAATCATGCCTATCTAACTTATCTTTTGGTAAATTACTGATAAAATTAATAATAATTTATACTATAATGGAAATCTGCTCTGTTTTATTAATGAGTTGTTACAAATTAAAAAGCTCTCTATGCTTCCTAATCTGAGGGAGTTAAGGATGAGTTGCACTTCGTTAACCTTACAAAAGATTTAAGATTTTCTTTATAAATCAACCCTGAAGGCAGTCATTACCTGGTAATCCTGTCATAGTATGAAACATAAGAACACTATTCTTGCCAGTGTTCACTTATGAAGCGCGTAGAAGCAAATTTCTGAGTAAAAAAAATGCTAGGGGTGTATTGTCCATGCCCTTGACGATCCTTGTAGTGGATGATGATTTGGGCACTCGTCTGTCTGTTAGCGACTATCTTGAACTGTCTGGCTACTGTGTGATCACGGCTAATGACGGTCAAGAGGCTTTGTTTATGGTGGATGAGTATAATCCTGATTTGATTGTCACGGATATCATCATGCCACAGATGAATGGCTACGAACTGGTGCGTAGGGTGCGTCAACAACCAATGTTTCGCTTATTACCTGTAATTTTATTAACAGCCCGAACTAAGACCCAGGAAAGAATTCTGGGCTATCAGTCAGGGTGCGATTTATACTTACCCAAACCTTTTGAATTGGAAGAGTTAGCAGCAGCAATCCGCAATCTTTTGGAGCGATCGCAAATTATTCAATCGGAGTATCGCTTTTCTCATAAAGAGAGTTTGGGCATTTCCGGCTCGACAAAACCGGGGGATGCCCATAATTCTCTGTCTACTAAAATTCAGACATCCCACTTACACTCATCCCTAACTCATAGAGAACAAGAAGTCTTAGAGTTATTGACTCATGGTTTGTCTAATGCCGATATGGGTCATCAGCTACACCTGAGTCCTCGCACAGTGGAAAAGTACGTTAGCAGTTTATTGAGAAAAACTTCAACCAGCAACCGAGCAGAATTAGTGCGTTTTGCTATGAAGCATGGTTTAGTCGAATAAAAAAGTGAGGAGTTAGGAATTAAAACTCAGAACTCTTCACTTTTAACTTTTGTGAGCAGACCTTCACAAGCATCAATCAGTAAATCAATAACCTGATTAAATCCGTCTTGACCACCGTAGTAAGGATCTGGAACTTCCTTTAAGGTGTGTCGAGAGCAAAACTCACACATCAAACGCACTTTATGCTGATATTGCTCAGTGCGATCGAGAGTGAGGATGTTCTCATAATTTTCTTGATCCATCGCCAAAATCAAATCAAAATCTTGAAAGTCTGACTTTTGAAACTGGCGTGCTTGACCACGCAGTTTAATTCCCAACTTAGTAGCAGCCGCAGCACTCATGCGTCTGTCAGGTGAGCTACCAACGTGATAGCTAGATGTACCAGCAGAGTCACAGAGGATGCGATCGCTCAAGCCAGCCTGCTCAATTAGATGATTCATTATGTTTTCTGCCGATGGCGATCGGCAGATGTTACCTAAGCAGACAAATAGCAACTTGTAAGGCATAGATGTTTTTTGTCCTTTGTCAATAGTCATTTGTCCTTTGTCTTTTGACAAATGACCATTCGGGTGACGCTCCTGCGTTGCTACCGCTTCTCTACGAGACGCTACGCGAACGCTAACACCAGTTGCTCATGGGGAAACCCCTTTCTCTACGAGACGCTCCGCGAAGGCGCTAGCCTCTCCCTTCGGGAGAAGACCGCACTGGCTCACCAATGACTAATGACAAATGACTAAAATCCAGGTAACTCCAACCCACTGGTCAATTCTTCCATGCGTTCCCGCATTGTTGCTGTGGACTTGTTGTAGGCTTCTTTCATTGCCACCGTCACGAGATCGGAAAGTACTTCTGCACCTTCTGCAAGAGCATCTGGAGAAATTTCTACCCGCTTGGGTTCTTGGTTTCCACTGACAATTACCTTTACCAGGCCACCTCCAGATTCTCCTAGAATCTCCATTTGCTCCAATTCTTCTTGGAGTCGCTTTGCACCTTCTTGAACTTGCTGTGCTTTCTTAAAAGCATCGGCTAGTTCCTTCATTTTTCCTAAGCCAAAGCCAAATCCCTGTCCTTTTCCTGTCATAATTATTTTTACGCTTATGCGTTGAATAACAAATCAAATTCAATTATAGATGCGGTAAGTAATTTGCCTCTTTTTTTACCAATAATTAATGCATCGGGGAATTGGGCATTGGGAATTGGGCATTTCTCCTTCATCTCCCCATTCCCCATTCTTTATCCACAAGCACCTTGAAACTCTCCGAGCATTTTGACTTCTGGCTCTAAATTAATAGACCAACGTTCTTGCACCTGATGTTGGATGTGGCGAATGAGACAAAAGATGTCACTAGCTTTGGCCCCACCACGGTTAACGATGAAATTAGCATGGAGTAGTGCTACTTGCGCTCCACCAATTTGGTAGCCTTTGAGACCAGTTTGTTCAATTAACCAGCCAGCACTGTAAGGTTTGGGATTGCGGAACACACTCCCACAACTGGGGAAGTTGTATGGTTGGGTGCTTAAGCGATGCTTTTTGTGTTCTTTGGTGATTGCTACAACTTTTGCTGGGTCTGCACCTGGCGCGAGTTGTAAGGTTGCTTGGGTGACTATGCGATCGCCACCTTGCAATAAGGAAGTCCGATAGCTATAACCTAACTGTTCCGGGGTAAGAGTTTCCAGCGTCCCATTGGGTGAAAGTACCTCGGCACTAACTAACATATCTGCGATACAGCTATTATGTGCCCCTGCATTCATCACCACAGCACCTCCAGCTGTTCCAGGGATGCCAACAGCCCACTCCAATCCTTGCCATCCTAATTCTGCTGCGGCCCATGCCAAACTGGGAATTGATTCTCCAGCAGCAACGGTTAATTGACCAGTTTGGGGGTCAAAGTTGCTGAAGCGGAGGTGACGAGTCGCGATTACTAAGCCTGATATACCGCCATCGCTCACTAGGAGGTTAGAACCGGCTCCTAGTGTTGTCACTTTTAAATCACGTTCTTTTGCGTATTTAAGACTGGCTTGCAGTGCTTCTAAATTTCGGGGGGCAACATACAAATCAGCTGCTCCTCCAACCCTATAAGAAGTAAAGGCTGACAAGCAAGCCTGGGGCTTGATTGCACAATCAGTATTTGGTAAGTAAATTACTTCACTATCCACCGAATTAGTTGTTTGATGTTTCTTTGTATTCAAAGCAGAAACTGTGCAGACGTTTCCAGCTGCCTGGGAAATGGTCATTTTTACTTTATATTGGTAAAATTTTTACATTAATTTACCGCAAAGATACGGTAATAGAGTTCATAGATGGAACCGTTGCTAGACGGGCGCTTTGCTCAGAAACGAAACTTTGCAAAGTTTCCACTTAAGATGTGGCTTTAGCAGGTTCGCAAAGTGCAGTAATTACTTCAGGAATCACCTGATTCAAGTTCCCAGCTCCTAAAAACAGCGCCAAGTCTCCTGGGCGTAATGTTTTTAACAAGTACTCACGCACTGAGGGTAAAGTTGGTTGATAAACTACCTGCGAATGCTGTTTAGCAATTTCTGCTGCTAGCTGTTCACCAGTAATTTGCCCTAAATTGGGTTCGCCTGCACTGTAAATATCAGTCAGCACAACCAAATCAGCATGGGTAAAGGACTCGGCAAATTCTTCTAAAAAGGTCAGTGTTCGGCTATAGCGATGGGGTTGGAAGATAGCAACCACTCTTTGTCCTGGTCTTGCCTGTAAACGTGCGGCGGCGAGAGTAACGCGAATCTCGCTAGGATGATGAGCATAGTCATCAATGAAGGTAATACCATCAACTTCACCCCGCAGCTCAAAGCGTCGTCTTGCTCCTTCAAAGGTTGCAATACCTTTGGCGATCGCTCCAAATTCTAAGCCTAAGGCGCGACCAACAGCTACTGCTGCTAGAGCATTGCTGAGATTGTGCCGACTAAGCAGCCGCAACTTCAACACGCCCAAGGCTTTGCCTCTTTCCCAAACTAGAGCCGTGGTGCCATCAGCACGATAATCAATATTAGTAACGGTGTAGTCAGCGTCGGTATCTGAGTGTAAGCTGTAGCTGATTGTGGGTTGTAAGCGATCGCGCACTGTTGCACAGTCAATACTACCTATTAAAGTTTTACAACCCTTAGCAAATGTCTGGAAGATGTCAATGACTTCTTCTAATGTATCGTAATGGTCAGGATGATCGAGTTCAATGTTGGTGATGATGCCAATTTCTGGAGCGTGTTTTACCAAGGAACCATCAGATTCATCTGCTTCGGCTACCAAATATTGGCTTTGTCCTAATCGAGCATTACCTTCCCAAGCATTGACTTCGCCACCTACTAAAATCGTTGGGTCGAGACCTGCTTCCAGAAGCATATAGCCAATCATACTACTGGTTGTAGTTTTGCCGTGTGTTCCTGCTACTGCAATACTGTAGGAATCGGCAATTAAGGCGGCTAGTACGTCTGAACGATGTAAAACTGGACAACCTAATTCCAACGCTGCTTTATATTCTAAATTATTCGTGTTAATTGCTGTTGAACAAATGACTTGAGGTAGTTTTGACTTAGTATCAGCAGCTAATTGTTCTTGTGAATTTAATACTTGAGGACGAAAGAATTCGAGATTACTTGCCTCTTGTCTACCAAAAATATGGGCACCGATAGATTCCAATTTGTGCGTAATGTGGTTTGGACGAAGATCCGAACCTGATACTGGAAATTGACGCTTGGCGAGAACGTATGCCAGAGCAGACATACCTATGCCGCCGATGCCAATAAAATGAAATGGTCTACCACTAAAATCTACAGAATTAGTCATTTATTGCTCCTTTTACACCACACCACACCATAATCACAAATGACACGCGTATCATAACAGGAATTTGATTTTTACCGTAACTACTCCTATATCGTATTTATGTTTAATGCCCAGATGTTGTTTCTAGTCTGGTTTTGCGTGTTCAGAATGATTTTACCTTGGTTGGAGGTTTTTACTATTTCTGAACTGTTGTTAAGATTATTCTGAAAATTTTGGCTACATCGGGAAAGAAATTCTTGTAATGTCAAATACATATTTTTGTCTACCTTACTGGAATTGGCTACATAATACATTGTTTAGTGAAACTGATTTGAAATTGCATCAAGTTTAGCCGTGAATTGACTACAATAGTACATTGGTAATGAAACTATTTTTCAATTGCATAAAACCCAGGCATAACTGGATGCAGCAACTAGCAATTTTTGGTGGCACATTTGATCCAATTCACTGGGGACACCTGCTCGTAGCCGAGACAGCAATGCAAGAAGTATCTCTTGAAAAGGTAATTTGGGTGCCATCCCTAAATCCTCCTCATAAAGAAGCAGCTTTGTTTGAGCATCGCGTGGAAATGCTGCAATTAGCCATAAAAGATAACCCAGCGTTTACTGTCTCACTAGTTGAGACAAATCGCTCTGGGACTTCATACGCCATTAACACTCTGATTGACTTATCTGCTTGTTACCCAAATACTCACTGGTACTGGATTGTGGGCTTGGATACTTTCCAAACCTTACCTCGTTGGTACCGTGGACACGAACTAGCACAAATGTGTGATTGGTTAATCGCACCCCGACTGCTAGGTGGTGAGACTATAACTCAAAGCAAATTAATCTGCAAGCAAGTGGAGCAACAACTGAGAGAGCAGTCACATACCATTTACTGGCAACTCCTGAATATACCTTTAGTAGGAGTTTCGTCAAGTCTAATTCGCAAATTGTGTCGCGAACGCCAGTCAATTCGTTATTTAGTACCGGAAGCGGTCAGATCATATATCACTAACAACAGTTTCTACTCGAACAAATCTGAATAAATTATGTGTTTTTTTATTGATCTAACACTTTATGGTTAAAAGTGCCCCCCCCCTTTGCGATATGATTGGGGTCAACGATATCAACATATAAGCATAAATACAGAGGGCAAGACACTGTGATTAGAGTTGCAATCAACGGTTTCGGGCGGATTGGACGTAACTTTGCACGTTGCTGGGTGGGTAGAGAGAATAGTCAAATCGATCTTGTCGCTATTAATGACACATCAGATCCTAGAACCAATGCTCACCTGCTGAAGTATGACTCGATGCTAGGCAAGATCAAAGGTGCTGAAATTAGTGCCGATGATAACTCTATCATCGTTAACGGTAAGACCATTAAGTGCGTATCCGATCGCAACCCAGAAAAGTTGCCCTGGAGAGATTGGGGAATTGACCTAATTATCGAAGCAACAGGCGTATTTACTAGCAAAGAAGGAGCGCTAAAGCATGTGAATGCTGGAGCCAAGAAAGTTCTGATTACCGCTCCTGGTAAAAACGAGGATGGCACTTTTGTGGTTGGTGTGAATCATCATGATTATGACCACAACATACACAACATTATCAGTAACGCTAGCTGTACTACCAACTGCTTGGCACCAATTGCCAAGGTGTTGAACGATAAGTTCGGCATCATCAAAGGTACGATGACCACTACCCACAGCTATACAGGCGACCAGCGTTTGCTAGACGCTTCTCACCGGGATTTGCGACGGGCGAGGGCCGCAGCGATAAACATTGTACCCACCTCCACTGGTGCAGCGAAAGCAGTGGCGCTGGTTATCCCAGACCTGAAAGGCAAGCTTAATGGCGTTGCCTTGCGTGTACCAACCCCGAACGTCTCAATGGTAGATTTCGTAGTTCAGGTTGAGAAGCGTACTATTACTGAAGAAGTTAACCAAGCTCTCAAAGATGCTGCTGAGGGCCCACTTAAAGGCATTTTGGACTATAGCGAACTAGAATTGGTATCTTCCGATTATCAAGGTAGTGATGCTTCTTCGATTGTCGATTCCAGCTTGACTTTGGTTATGGGCAATGACTTAGTAAAAGTTATGGCGTGGTATGACAACGAGTGGGGTTACAGCCAACGAGTTTTGGATTTGGCAGAATTGGTAGCTGAGAAGTGGCAATAATTTGTCATTAGTCATTGGTCATTAGTTATTAGTTTTAGACAAAGGACAAATGACTATTGGCCAAAATGTTGAAATCCCTGGCTAAGGCTCAGAACTTGGTCAGGGAATTTTTTTTGTTCGTCGTGCAATAGTACTGTTGATCCGGGTGTAATGTTGCCTACGATCGCAGCATCTTGACCAAGATGTTGTACTAAGGCTAATGCTGACTCTTGTGGCAAGCAAAGCACTAATTCAAAGTCTTCGCCACCGTATAGAGCATAAGCTAGCGCTTGCTCTTCTGTGAGCCAATGGTCAAAAGCTGCTGGCATGGAAATTTGTCTGCGTTCTAGGACAGCGCCAACGCCACTGGCGCGGCAGATTTGGATAATTGCATCGGCCAAACCATCGCTGCTATCCATACCGGCAATGGGCATGGGGGATGGGGATGCTAAAATTTTACACAGAATTGGTAAGACATCTAATCGTGGCTGTGGGCGCTGGTGTGCGCGCGTTAGAGCCATGCGCTCTACATCTTTGAGGCTTTGCCCTAATTGGGGATGTAAGAGCAGTTCTAAGCCAGCGTGGGAAGCTCCATGAACGCCTGTAACGACGATCGCATCTCCGATAACAGCAGCAGAACGGCGGATAATTCGATGAGGGGAAACTTGACCAAAAGCGGTAATTGCCAAAGTCGTCACAGGCGATCGCACGACATCGCCCCCAACAATTGAGGTATTGTATTTTTGCAGGCATTCTGTCATTCCCTGGTACAGTCGCTCAACCCAACTCACCCTAACTTCACCAGGGAGTCCCAACCCGACGGTAATTCCCAATGGAGAAGCGCCCATTGCCGCTAAATCTGATAGATTGGCAGCAGCAGCTCGCCAACCTGCATCTTCTGGGGAAGTGGTGAGGTTGCTAAAATGTACGCCGTCAATCAGCACATCTGTAGTCACTACCAAAGATTGCTCTGGTACAGTCACAAGTACTGCTGCATCATCTCCAATAATTTCTGGAGGACAGAAGCGCTGTAATCTTTCCAAAAGACCTTGTTCGCCAATGTCTTTTACTTGTTGAGAAGATAACTCACTGTTCACAATCGGTTTTCCGTGCTGAAAAATTACTAAGAAAACTGATGATTTGCTTTACTGTTTAATATAAGGGTATCGCCTAGGAGCCAGTTGGGATGGTAACAACACCAGTAACCAGCATCACATTTGAAGAGTACTTAACCTATGATGATGGTAGCGATTTCCATTATGAACTGGTGGATGGCAAGCTAGAGCTAATGAATCCACCTACTATTGAACATTTCCTGATTACCAAATTTCTTGAGCAAGTACTAGATGCAGAAATTAAACGTTGTAGCTCACCTTGGCTGTGTTTTCGAGAAAGTGGGGTGAGAACGGGGAGAAATAAATCTAGGTTGACTGATTTGTGTGTGGTGACGCTTGAGCAAGCTAGGGAATTGTTGAATGCCTCAGCAGTATTTCAGTCACCGCCGTTACTAATTGTCGAGGTGGTCAGTCCAGAGTCGGTTAAACGGGATTATCGTCATAAGCGTTCTGAATATGCGGCCTTAGAGGTTCCTGAGTATTGGATTGTAGACCCACTGGAAGCAAAAGTTTCAGTGTTACTACTGGAAGATGGATTTTATGAAGAAACAGTTTTTACTGGTACTCAGGAAATTGTATCACGGACTTTTTCAGGATTAGCGATACCTTCGGCACACTTCGTGAACGCAGTTGATCAAGTATTCACCGCCGGGAATCTAAATCAGGGGAGTTAGAAGAGACGCGATTAATCGCGTCTGTACAGGAATTATTCTCCCCCTACTCTCTTCTTATGCTGCTTGTGGCTCAACCAGATTTTCTATTCCTTGAACGACTTTTGCCGATTCAATTTTGTCACCCGCCTTTAGTTTATCCAAAACTTCCTTGCCTTCGGTGAGATAGCCAAAAACGGCATAACGACCATCTAATAGGTTGCGTCCGGCGGGAGTGAGTTCTGGTTCAAAGAGGAAGAAGAAGAATTGCGAAGAACCACCATTCACTTCACTTTCAGGGCGAGCCATGACTACTGCACCAAAAGCAGAGAAAGGCAGAACTGGCATATCAACATAACGACCAGCTTCTTCTAGCGTAATCCCATAAGTAGGTGCTTTATCACCCTGAACTAAAACTTCTAAGGGAATAGCCCGATATTCGCCCGTTTTGGGGTCAATGAAACCTACATCTTTACCTGCGGGATCTCCAGTTTGCAGAAAGTAAGATTCTTCAGAACGGGTAAATTCTAAGCCATTGTAAAAACCCCTCTGCACTAAATCTACAAAATTACCAGCAGTAATAGGGGCGCTATAACCATCTACCACAACGGTCAAATCGCCTTTGTTAGTTTTAAATTCTACAGTAGCGCGACCTTTAAGTTGTGGCAGATTACTGTATTGGGCAGGCACTTCAAAGGGGAATTCTTTCACCATTGACTCTTCTATCTGAGTCACAAGATTTAGAAGTTTGCCTCTCTCTTGCAGAATTTGTTCTTTATCTTTGTTGTTCGCCAATTCTTCTAATTTACCCACCCCAGATTTCAACTCGGTAATCCAAGCTTCTGCTTGGGGTTGGCGTTCTGTGGGAACGCTTGTTAAGATTTGGGAGGGTTTATCGAGAATTCGGGATGCTTTGCTGATGTCCTTGGAAATAGCACCCCATCGCCGATTAGCCCGCAGTTGGGCAGAGATGTCCTCTAAACTGGCTTGTAGTTGCCGTACAGGTTTGTTATCTATCGGGAGTGCATACCGCAACAAAGCCTTGCCGTCGGTAATTGCGTTGCCGGCTGGCAGCGCGGCGCTACTGGAGGGAGTCCACCCAGCTGTAGTTATGCCTAAAAATATTGTTACCAGCAGTATTGCCATTAGGCTGTTCTTCAGCCAGGATTTTAATAAGTTAAGCATGGGATAACTCAAATGCAGCATTAAATTGTTGACTGGACGTAACCCATCAATAATCTTCCCACGTTAAGGGCGGAGGATAAATGACAAATACTTCGACTCCTTTCGACTTCGCTCAAGGCAAGTCGCTCAGTACAAGTGACTAATGACAAATGATAAATGACTAATGACAAATGCCCAATGGCGACTCTAGAAGGGTACAATAAATGCCGATTGTCTTCCAAAATTTGAAAGTTTCATGATCTCCAGTAACGACTTTCGACCCGGTGTTTCGATTGTATTAGATGGGTCTGTATGGCGAGTGCTTGAATTCTTGCACGTCAAACCAGGCAAAGGTTCCGCCTTTGTCCGAACTAAGTTAAAAAATGTCCAGAGTGGGAGCGTGATGGAAAAAACGTTCCGAGCTGGGGAAACTGTGCCCCAAGCTACTCTAGAAAAAAGCACGATGCAACATACCTATAAAGAGGGCGATGAGTTCGTCTTTATGGATATGGAAACCTATGAAGAAGGCAGATTGACCCGCGCACAAATTGGCGATCGCGTCAAATACCTGAAGGAAGGTATGGAAGCTGAAGTTATTAAGTGGGGCGATCAGGTGCTGGGAGTAGAATTGCCTAAATCTGTGGTTCTGGAAATTGTACAAACAGATCCAGGTTTAAAAGGTGACACTGCCACAGGTGGCTCAAAACCAGCAACTTTGGAAACCGGTGCAATTGTGATGGTTCCTTTGTTTATTTCCCAAGGAGAACGCATCAAAGTTGATACCCAGGAAGATAAATATATCAGCAGGGAATAACTTTCATCTCTACGGAGATGCAAGTCCCGCTTGAAATCCCTACATAGGGATTTAATCCCTGCCACACTTAAGATGCTAATTTACGGTTAGGTCGAGGTAATAAAAACTGTGCCATTGGACTTTAATGAAATCCGCCAACTATTGGCAACTATCGCACAAACAGATATTGCAGAAGTCACGCTCAAAAGCGATGATTTTGAACTAACAGTCCGTAAGGCTGTGAGCGTCAGCAATCAGATGTTGTCGGTAGGTCAAGCGACCTTCGGCGGTGTGGTAGGTTCTGGCCTGACATCGGGTTCATCTGGGGGAAACCAGGTGAACGCGAGTCAGGTAACGGAGGTGTCCACATCTCGCGTGTTTGAGAATACTGGTACTAGCACACAATTGCAGTTGTCAGTAAATCCTCCCTCAATCATCGATCAGAGATTAGTAGAAGTGCCTTCCCCAATGGTGGGAACGTTTTATCGCGCTCCTGCGCCCGGAGAAGCGGCATTTGTGGAAGTTGGCGATCGCGTCCGCAAGGGTCAAACCGTCTGTATCATTGAGGCCATGAAGCTGATGAATGAAATCGAAGCCGAAGTCTCTGGACAAGTGATGGAAATTCTTCTCCAAAATGGTGACGCTGTAGAATATGGTCAACCTTTGATGCGAATTAACCCCGATTAAGTATTAATCTATATATCAAATGAGTCATCTGAAATGAGTCATCGTTAAAACTTCAGTCCTTGCGGGTTAATCCTGATGAAACAAACGTTGCCTTTACCGCCAGAAGTGGTGCAACAAGTAGCTGAATACTTCAGCCTGTTAAGTGAGCCGATGCGCTTGCGGCTGCTCCACTTATTACGGGATGAAGAAAAATGCGTGCAAGAGTTGGTAGAGGCAACACAGACTTCTCAGGCAAATGTGTCAAAACACCTGAAGGTAATGTGGCAAGCAGGTATCCTTAGCCGCCGCAGTGAAGGAACTTGCGCCTATTACCGGGTGGAAGATGAAATGATTTTTGATTTGTGTAATCGGGTTTGCGATCGCCTGGCCACAAGGTTAGAGGAGCAAGCCCGTAATTTTCGTGTGTTAAATACTAAACGTTAGGTCATTTGTCCTTTGTCATTTGTTCTTTGTTCTTTGTTCTTTGCTAATGACCAATGACTAATGACCAATGACCAATAACTAAAGTGGGTAATTTTTCTCAAAGCTTTCACGAGTTAGTGGTTGTTGTAACTCTACGCCTTCCCCACCTAAAACATCCAACGGTTTACCGTTCACGTCAATGTACACCTTGGCTTTAGGATTTAAACTTGTCGCAGTATAAACAACTTGTCCGACACGACCCATCATTGATGTGCTACCACCACCACTGGTAAAATCTTCAGATAAATTAACGTGAACTTCGCCATTTTCTGATTTCAGTCCCAACAGCTTAGTTCCTTTGGGGATAGTTGTGGAATCTGTTCCTTCTGTTGGGCCTGCCAACAAACTTTGGAAAGCTGCTTCTAAAGGCTGGTTGGCTCGTATAGAAGCGACTTTAACAGGTTGGGGAACTAAAGCAACACTTTTGTCTTTTGGTCTGAGCCAATAAACATTAGGGCTTTGCTCATTAGCTGGCTGCCTAGTTGATGGCTGTGCTGGTTGAGCGATGGGACCAGAGGGATTTGATGGTGTGGGAGGGTTGCTGGAGTGTGTAGTAAACCAAGCCACACCGCCACCCACCGCTACAACCACTGCTGAAACGGCTGCAATTGCGCCTGAAGAAATGCGATTAGATCCTTGTTGGTCTTTCATGTTCAAAACCTTCCTGACTGAGGGCTGATATGGTCGTTATGTGAGGAGCAGCCTGGTTAAAGACGATACTTACAAGTAGAGAGTTTCCCGAAACCTGGAGGAGACTTTATGCCTCAAAGGGCGATTATTTTTAATTCCGCAAGTCCCTTTTTCAATTTTAGAATTTATATTTCTAATCCGTCACCTACCAAATTATGTAAATTTCATTCTTTTTGGAGATGATTAATTTACAAGGCAGAGGAACGCTGAGTAAAACGCAGAGGAACGCAAAGTAAAGTATTGATTCCTCTGCGTAAATGTTGAAGTTTAATTTTTTACCTGAGTTGCGGCAGTAATCCACTGTTTGAGTGTGGTTGTAACTTCCTCTATGACAATTTCTTGAGAGTTGCGGGTGGCTCTTTCTACAACTTCGACTTTGCCATTAGCGATCGCTCGTCCGGTTACAATTCTATAAGGTATCCCAATCAAGTCAGCATCTTTAAATTTCACTCCAGCCCTTTCATCGCGGTCATCTAGTAGGGTTTCAATTCCTGCTTGATTGAGTTCTGTGTAAAGCTTTTGGGCGACTTCGATTTGTTGAGCATCTTTAATGTTAGGAATCGTGACGATCGCGTGGTATGGTGCGATCGCAACTGGCCAAATAATCCCATCTTTATCGTAAGATTGCTCTACGGCAGCTTGCGCTAATCGTGACACGCCCACACCAAAACAACCCATAAATAGCGGCTTTTCTTCACCCTGTTCATTGGTATAAGTTGCTCCCATCGCTTGGGAATATTTAGTGCCTAATTGGAAAATATGACCAGCTTCGATTCCACGGGCGCTTTGTAAGGTTTGTTCTGGGTTATGGATGGCGCGATCGCCTGGTTTTGACTTGCGAATATCTACTACTCGCTCTGGTAACTTAAATTGCTCACCCCAATTAGCACCAACTACATGATAACCAGCTTCATTCGCCCCTGTAACAAAGTTTTTTAAATCAACGGCTGTTTGATCTACCAAGCGCAAAAACTTGGGATGGATTTGTTTATTAGCAGCAATATACTCATCTGCGATATCAGGCGCAATGTAGCCTAAAGGTAGAGATTTGGCTGTCCATGTTTGCTGGGCTTCTACATTTGGTACATTCAAACTAATAATAGTTTTAGCGCCATATTCCGAAGCTAATTTAGTCAATTCATTTTGCAATTTGACTTCATTAACTTCCTGATCGCCTCGAACGTTCACCAGAACTAACACTGTTGCGCCATTATCATAAACTGTTTGATAAAGGACATTTTTCACCAATTGAGTCGGAGAACAGTTGAGGAGTTGACACACCTTTTCAATCGTTTCTGTTCCAGGTGTATCGCGTTTCTCGTAGGTTGTAAACCGTGAGGTTTCGGCATCAATTGGTAAAGAAACAGCCTTTTCTACGTTAGCGGCGTATTTACCATCCTCAGTGTAGAGAACTTCGTCTTCACCAGCTTCCGCCAAAATCATAAATTCTGTGGAACCAGAACCGCCAATTGCACCAGAATCGGCTTCCACTGCGCGAAAAGCTAAACCAGAACGCCGTAGGATATTGCTGTACGCTTTATACATATCCTGGTAAGTTTCTTTGAGGCTGGCTTCATCGGTATGGAACGAGTAGCCGTCCTTCATGATAAACTCCCGTCCGCGCATTAAACCAAAGCGGGGACGAATTTCGTCGCGGAATTTAGTTTGAATTTGGTAGAGGTGTAGGGGTAACTGACGATAAGAGCGAATCATATCACGAGCGATCGCTGTGATTACTTCTTCATGAGTTGGGCCCAATCCTAATTGTTGCTCACGGCGGTCAATTAGGGAAAACATAATCCCCTCAGCTTTGGTGTAAGTGTCCCAGCGTCCCGATTCCTTCCATAAATCAGCAGGTTGTAATTGCGGTAAGAGACATTCTTGTGCGCCTGTAGCGTTCATTTCTTCTCGCACAATCTGGGAAACTTTTTGCAGTACCCGCCACATTAACGGCAAATAAGCATAAAGACCACTACCGATGCGACGAATGTAGCCTGCACGGAGTAATAATTTATGGCTAGGAATCTCAGCATCAGCTGGATCGTCCCGGAGTGTAACGAATAACATTTGTGACAGTCGCATCGTTTATAGCCTTTCTTTGATCGCTAATTTCTATGTCAACTAAAGTATGAAGTATTAAGGATGAAGTACAAAGTACACAGCGTTATTTATTTTTCATTTTTACTTATAGCCTTCCGCCTTTTTTGATTGCAACTTTAGGAGAAACTACTTTGGCAGATGTAATTTATCAAGCACAGCCACCCTTAGAATTTATTCCCCCGGCGTTTAACCCCTTATTTCTCCGATTTGTCCATCTGTTGCTACCCAGTTGGATAAACTGGCAAACACCTATTACCCAAATTGAAGCAGACAACGTAGAGGTGCTGGTGGATCTCTATCGCCAGTTTCAGGAGGGTAAGATCCGTTTTATGCTGGCATTTCGCCATCCGAAAACAGACGATCCGTTTTGTTTGGCTTACTTGTTATCTCAACTTGTACCAAAGATAGCGCGATCGCAAGGTACAACACTACAACATCCCATTCACGCTCATTTTATCTACGATCGCGGCATTCCTCTCTGGGCAGGTTCCCACGTTGGTTGGATTGCTTCTCGTTTAGGTGGGACTCCAATTCAACGAGGTAAAGCTGACTGGACGGGGTTACGTTCGGCGCGTGACTTGTTCGCCAATGGGAAATTCCCAATGGCGGCTGCGCCAGAGGGTGCAACCAATGGTTTATCGGAGAATATCAGCCCTCTAGAACCTGGTATTGCCCAATTAGGCTTTTGGTGTGCTGAAGACTTGCACAAAGCTGAACGCCCCGAACAGGTTCTAATTGTACCAGTTGGGATTAAATATAGTTACGTTGATGCTCCTTGGGGTGCGATCGCAAATCTTTTAAGTGAAATGGAAGCGGCTAGTGGTTTACCTGTAAATTCAGCAGAAAACGCTTCTATAGAGTCGCTTTATCCCCGATTGTTAACCTTGGCAGAACATTTACTTTCGTTGATGGAAAAATTTTACACGCGCTTTTATCATCTAAAGCTGGCAGATATCAAAACAGTAGTAGGAGAAATTGAAGATAGAAATGAAGCCCTAGCAGTTCGTTTGCAAGCTTTATTGAATGCGGCGCTACTAATATCAGAACAGTATTTTGATTTACAGTCAAAAGGTACTTTGAGTGACCGATGTCGGCGGGTAGAACAAGCTGGGTGGAATTATATATTTAGAGAAGATTTCAAGGATGTAAAAGGAATATCTGTTGTAGAGAAAGCTTTAGGCGATCGCGTTGCAGAAGAAGCGAATGCGCGGATGTGGCACATGCGTTTAGTAGAAAGTTTTGTGGCAGTTTCTGGTAATTATATTCGTGAGAACCCGACGGTAGAAAGGTTTGCTGAGACGACTTTAATTTTATGGCAAATGATTGCTAAAATAAAAGGCGATAAACGTTTACAGCGTCCACAATTGGGTAAGCAAAAGGTAAAAATTACTGTGGGTGAACCTATATCTATTTCTGAGCGTTACCCGACGTATAAAGAAAATCGTTTGGGTGCTAGACAAGCTGTTGCTGATGTGACGAATGATTTACAACACGCATTGGAAGGATTGATTTGATTAAGAGGGTAATATTCCAAGTCTCTGGATCAGCTTGCTTCGATAATAATTAAATTCTCTTCTCACTACACAATTATAGTAAGGTATTATAGCGTGTATACACGCTATAATGAAATTGACATAAAATGCTATCAATGTTTGAAGAATGATTATTCTTGATAGAAACGTGTTGTCCTAATTAAGGAAACTTAAAAAGTCTGAAATAGTTCATAATTGGGCTGCTTGAGAATTATTAATGAGTCTGTTCACCCGAAAAATCACTCAAGCGGAAATTAATTAAAATTTTGCAGTTGCAGAGGTTAGTTATGGAAACTACAACTAAAAGACAAGAGTTGTTAAAAGCAATCAATCAAAGACTAGAACAAGCTTATGAAGATACTTTAGAAGATATTCTGGAACTGTTAGATATTAGAAAAGCAGAGGATCAAGAGGATATTAAAGCCTTTGAGGAAGCTGAAAATGAACCTACTATTACTTGGGAAGATTACAAACAAGAATTAGAATCGTGACTTATCAAATAGAACTTTCTAACAAGGCTGCAAAACAATTAAAAAAATTATCTGTTGATATCCGAGATAAAATTAACGAAAAAATTTTAGAACTGGCTGACAATCCCCGTCCTAACGGCGTTGTCAAGCTAGAAAATACTGGCAATAAATATCGTATTCGTGTTGGGAATTATCGGATTTTGTACGAGATTCAAGATGATGTACTGATAGTTAAAGTTGTCAGAGTAGGGCATCGAAAAGATGTTTATCGAGATGAATAGATTGTCAAGTTAATACTAAGCCGTCAATCTGTTTTTGCAGCAATTTTAAAATAACATTCCAGAAAATATCTTAGATAAATCTAGCGAAAATTCAGAAAAACAGGGCAGGTTAACTGATTCATTTGGCAGATAAATTAACTTGCGACGATAGCCAAATTTAAATTGCAAAGTTTGATAAGGTTCGCTGTAGCACTCAAGATAATTATCTACTAAATTAAATATCCAATAATCAGATATTTTCGCTTCTGCATAAATAGGTAGCTTTTCCTCCTGGTCGTATTTTAAGGATGAATCAGCAATTTCAATTAAGAGTAAAATATCAGATGGGCTGGGATGATTCGCTAGATAGTCATCATCTCTATTTTTTGCAATTACTCTATCTGGTTCAGGCTCACTGTTGTTAGACAAAGTAATTGGCTGTTGCCCTCGCAGGGTTGCGCGATCGCCTACTAGCTTATATAATTCTCGGTCTAGGCGTGTTTCACAAACAGAGTGCGCTTTACCTTTCGCTACCATCTGGATTATTTCACCCTTAATTAGCTCAACTCGGTCATTCTCCTCAAAGAAGCCGAGTTCAGCTAGACGGTGATATTCAGCTATAGTAAAGCGTTTAGCAGTGGTAATGCTCATAACAGCTACGAGAATGCAGAGTTATTTTTATCTTAATATAGCTATACCTGATTAAACTCCACCGATAGAAGATGATAAAATATATCGTTCTTCTTCTTTATCAGGTTCTGTAACTGTTTCTATACTTACACCTTTCCAAGGGAAGCTGAAATCTGGATGAATATTTTTGAGTTCATCAATAGATTTCAAGAAAAAATCTTTAATAGCAGATAGCTGGTCTTTTTCAGATAAAAATTCTTGTAGGCTTTTTCGATAAAAAATAGCTGACCATGCTGGCAAAATAGTTAAGTTCTCAGGAGTCCATATACTGGGCTTATCGTTAATTACTTTCTGCATGGATTCAATAATTTTTGGGCGTTCTACAAAACCAGGAGAAACTTCTAAACATATACCTAGATATGGATATTCCGTTAAACTATCTGGATTTAAATTAAAATATCCAAGACCACACCAAAAATTATCACCTGAAAACTTAGTATAGATAATATATCTGCCCCATCTCCATTGAGTCATACTTGCTGCGCCTTTGATAACACCTCCAAAAGCTAGCTTGAATTCGCGTTGTACTTCTTCGCTGAGGGTTGATTCCATGAGATTGAGAGTTTTGTTAAAATTCACCATTGTCAATAAGTCAACTGATGAAAATTGATTAGTGGTAGACATTCCATTTTTCCTCATGAAGATTAATATTTCTTGGGCTAAGATATCAGACGCGCGTTCTTTCAGGAAGCTATAAAACTGATACCACCTGAGATGGAAAAAATTTACCTTGGGTAATAAATCAAGGCAATATTTTTTTATTTCATCTTTTGGGTCATAATCACGGGTAATGTAAATTAAAATTCGATGTCTGACATTTGGTAAATTACTCAAAATATCAGCATATTTTTTTAAAGCATTATTTCCATCCATTGCACCAATTTTTGATTCAATAAATATTACATCTGTGCTTAAACCAGTTGAAAGTTCAACCACAATATCAAGCCTACTATCCTCAGTATGGCTCGCCAGTGCTTGATGTTCTTGTTGGGTTGAAATCTTGATGCTGGAATAATTATCATCACTAATGATTGAGTGATGTTTTAGCCAATCAATTAAAATATCCTTATTCAAGGATAAAAAATAAGCAACAATCTCAGTAAAAAAATCTTCACGCGGTTTGTTTCCTGAATGCAGATTGAGTAAATTCGTGAACAAAGACATTTATTTTTAAGTCTTTAAGGTAATTCCAAAAAAGTTACACACAATAATTAAGCTTGTAGTCCTGATGGAACAAGACTACTGGAAATTTTTATAAGTTATGTTTGTATTCGATATTACAAGCGTTGCAGCAGTTATAACTTAGCCGATCGCAGTTTGCCAAGGGTGCTACACAGACGATACTTACAACAAATAGAGGTAAAATTTTTACCCCTACAAAGTTATGTATTATTTTAAGAATAGCTAGAGAAAATTATTACTCTGAAGTTAAGTGACTTTCTAGCAAAGATGCGATCGCTTCAGGGTGAATATTCTTGTATTTCTTTTTACCAAGGTGTAAAACACAGTTGGGAGCGCTGTTACAGCATTTTTGGCAACTGGTATGTTCAATGGTAACTTTGTCTAACAAACCGCGATCGCACAAAGTTTTTTCTAATTCCGATAATAACCCTTTACCACCACGTTTCAGGCAACCGCCCTTTTGACATACCATAATCTTGGCTTTGATTGGAGGTGGTAATTCTTGCTTTGGACACCCATCAATTGGTGTCACCCGATAGGCTTTAATTTTAATTTTACTTGTGCGCGAGTCTATCTTACTATGGCCACAAACGCGAATTTGCTGGCCAGGAACTAAGGATGAACTTAGTAAACGGCGTAGCTCTTTAGGCAGTTTAATTTCCACATCTCCAGATGGAACTGCCAATTGCATATATTTATATTTTCCTGGTTCACCACCAACAAAACCTAGTAACTGTCCCTCAAGGTTCAATTCTGATAACGTCAAATACTTGTTACCCATGATTGATAAAAATTTAGGAGTGGGGAGTTAAAAGCGAAGAGTTAGGAGTGAGGAGTTAGGAGTTAAAATTTATAACTCATAACTCTTAACTCCTAACTGTTTTTAAGCTAGGCGTTTAGCTTCTACTGTTTGAGGTAAATTTGCTGTGTCTGGCAAATCACGAAATTCTAATTCCCAACCATTTGCTAGGGTGAGAATCTTGCCATCATTTCCATCGGTTTGTTTGACGACTTCTTCTTCAAGGTCTTTTTTAGCAACGTAAACTACTAAAGTACCGGCATCATTCATGCGTAGCATTACTTTCATGAGATTCCTCAACAGATTCTAGTTCTTTTTTCTTACAGCCGACGACGAATCCTGTTTCCAAGAAATGCACAGCATATATATAGGAAGTCTGCAAATATGTTCCTATACTGGCTATGTAGCCGATATCTCCTTTGTTCACTAAAACTTGCCCGACTTCTTTACCAGGGAAAGTACCATCGTTCTTCAGCAGTTTCCGAACTCTGACTTTTTCACCAATTTCAAAAGCGGGTGGCAAGTTTAGCTCTAATTCATCGCGTTGCATGAGAGTACCTCTGTTCTCTGACCAAATTCAAAAGTTCTTCTGTCGTCAGGCTGCGTTTTTTCTGTACCGATTGATGGCGCACTGCATCTAAAACAGATTGGGTTTCTTGGAGGTTCAAGAAAATTCCATGCTGTTCTAGCAAGTTTGAAACCAAATGCCGTCCAGAATGTTTGCCTAATACTAAACGCCGTTCCCAACCCACCTCTTCGGGAGCAAATGGTTCGTAGGTAATGGGGTTTTGTAGTACTCCGTGAGCATGGATGCCAGATTCGTGAGCAAAGGTATTTTCGCCAACGATCGCTTTCCAAGGTGGTACGCTAGCACCTGATGCGGCTGCAACTAGTTGAGACAGTTCCAGCAAACCGGGTGTGTCAATGCCTAAATCAACGCCATAGATGCGTTTGATGGCCATGACAACTTCTTCTAAAGCTGCGTTTCCTGCCCTTTCACCTAATCCGTTGACTGTGGTATTCACTGATAAGGCTCCAGCTTTGATACCCGCAAGAGCGTTGGCTGTTGCCAGACCAAAATCATTGTGGGTGTGGATTTCTAGGGGAATCATCAAAGCTGAAACCAGCCGTTTAACCTTGGTGTAGGTGGTGAAAGGGTCGAGAACTCCTACGGTGTCGCAGAAGCGGAACCGGGATGCACCCCATTCTTGGGCATAAAGCGCTACATCTAAAAGGAAGTTTTCATCAGCCCTGGAAGAATCTTCTCCGCCGACTGCTACCCAAAGACCTTGATCGACGGCGAAGCTGATGCAGTCTTTGAGCTTTTGTAAGCTGACTCGCCATTGACCGTGGAATTTAGCGGCGATTTGGATACCAGAGACGGGAATAGCGATATGCACCCGGTTAAGTCCGCAAGCAATAGAAGCCTTAATATCTGAGATGACGGCGCGGTTCCAGCCGAGGAGTTTTGCTTGTAAACCCAAGTCAGAAATTGCAGCGATCGCACGGGTTTCTTCATCACCCATTGCTGGTATACCGACTTCTAATTCGGGAATACCAATAGAATCGAGAAACTTAGCGATCGCAACTTTTTCTTCTAGGGTAAAAGCAACACCTGCCGCTTGTTCGCCATCACGTAGTGTAGTGTCATTAATTATGATTTGATTCATTGCAAATATCCCTCTCTTGGAAGTATTCTTAATATCCTTTCTCTCTACAATCCCCAGCGACGGCAAATGCTAAAAATATCACAATTCATAATGTAGGATACATGATCCTTAATTATTGACCTATTAGCAGCATCACATCTGTATGACAGGGAACTAAAACAATGTATAAATTACAAATCGTTTTTACCGATGTCAGTTGAAACCTCTTCGAGTAGCAATGAACTAATATAACTATTAGCAAACCCTGAACAAAGTAAAACACAGAAACCAGCAATTAAGGACGTAATCATCTTAGTAACCTCAGATTTTCTAGAGCATTGGTGTGTAATTTCAGCAGGTAATGGGACTCAAAGCTACAAGGCACAAATTAGCTAACTATGTTCTGCTAGCCAATCAAAAATCTTTCCTAGCTGCTCCAAATCAACTAAACCATACTGCCAGAGGAGCATCGGTAGTGGCCCATTTTCTAATTCACGGTGTCGCAGAGCTACAGCAATATCGGCATTTGAAAGTTCAAGTTCGTTGTGCAAAAAAGTGAGAAGTCTTATATCTCTATTCCGAGTCGCCATAAATGATTGAACTTTCAATTTCTAATTTGGGAAAATAATTAAAAATCATAATTTCCAGTTTCTATCTGGAGATTTTGCCTTTTTAATTGTTGCTATATGTCAGGAAAGTTTCAGATTTACTAGAATAAATAAAATCTAAACTTCATCTAATCCATCTCAGTCTGCAATAAATTCTGCAAGCATACAGTAGCTTCAAACTCTAAAGCTATTTGAGCTTTGTGCATCTATGAACAAAAAGGATAAAGTTCAGTGATTGCGTCATGAATTCAAGATTAATTAGAAGATTCATGATTCATCACTGTAATACCAGCAACGCTCTAGCCACTCTAATAATTCCTGGCGAGAAGCGAGAAATTGCATAACTGTACTGCGAATTAGAATCACTTCTAGCAAATTGTTCACTTGCACTCGTAAAGAACCATCGGGGGGACAAGAGCTATTAATTTTTAACTCTTGCAGTCGGTAATAGATTCGCCAGCGATCGCTCCGAGGAATCTGCAAAACGTGATTTGTCATTTGTCCTTTGTCCTTTGTCAGTTGACAGTTGTCTTTTGTCATTTGCAAGTGACTAATGACTCTTAACGCCTAAAGTTTGCAGTTGTTTTTCGAGTTGCTCAACGCGCGAGAGCAAAGAACGAATCACGGTTGCTTCCATATCGGGTAGCTTTCCATGCTCTAAAGGAGAAAGGCTGGCGTTTTCATTTCGGGAAATAATTCGACCGGGAATTCCCACAACTGTGCAATCGCTGGGGATATTCCGTAAGACAATGGAACCTGCGCCAATACGGACGCGATCGCCAATTTGCAGATTACCCAAAACTTTCGCACCCGCCCCAATCACTGCATTTTTGCCCACTGTGGGATGACGCTTACCAGTTTCCTTACCAGTTCCGCCAAGGGTAACGCCCTGGTAAATCAGTGTGTAGTCGCCGACGATCGCAGTTTCGCCAATGACAACACCCATTCCGTGGTCGATAAACACGCCCTGGCCAATCTCTGCACCTGGGTGAATTTCAATCCCTGTCAAAAATCTCCCCAAATGGGAAATGAAACGGGGGATAAAACCCACTCCTCGACCATGTAACCAGTGAGCAAGACGATGCAAACAGAGTGCGTGCAATCCGGGATAGCAAAATACCACCTCTAGCCAATTCCGTGCTGCGGGATCGCGCTCAAATATAATGCGAAAATCACTCAATAATGGCTCAAAAAAAACGCCAGAGAGTAAATTTTTCAGCATGGATTTATGTGCAGAATCCTGCGTTTTGGTACTGGGAGGATCGCTAATACTGTCTAAAGACTGTTGCATCGGTAATGTCTATCTGGTAAAAGATTCATCTGCTATTTTTATGCTTATATCAGGTGACATCCAACTCGATAGAAAACGCGATGCTGATTGGATTTATTGGATTGATTACAGTTGTACTCAAACGCCGAAACCCCGACTTAACATAAAGTTAAAATTAGTCTGGGGTTAGGGGCGCTAGTATTTAACGATGGGGGTACTAGTATTTTTGGGGCGGGGGTTAAGAATTTCTGTTCACGCTACAAGAAACTTTACCCGTAAGCCTTTGCTAAGATTTCATCAAGATATTTTGCAATATATTAAGTTGTACTCAGATGCACTCAAATATGATTTAGATGAAGCTAGAAATTGATTTTTTGTATATGCTACTACTATTAGTATCCTATTATTTGGTTGAGCGAAAGATGGGTTTCTTTATTTTCTTTTAGGATTTGCTGTCTGTATGCAGATATACGTTTCAAAATATAGTTATCGCTCATCGTGACTGTTTCCTTATTATATAGATGTTTGGGAATAGCGATCGCAAAATCTTAGAAAAGCAGAATAGGTAAATGTTCTTATAGCGCCCCTACTCAAGAAACCTGTAGAGGTGGATTCATCCGGTTCAAATACTCGACGACGGAGATAAAAGGTGGATTCATCCGGTTCAAATACTCGACGACGGAGATAAAAGGTGGATTCATCCAGTTCAAATACTCGACGACGGAGATAAAAGGTGGATTCATCCGGTTCAAATACTCGGCGACGGAGATAAAAGGTGGATTCATCCAGTTCAAATACTCGGCGACGGAGATAAAAGGTGGATTCATCCAGTTCAAATACTCGGCGACGGAGATAAAAGGTGGATTCATCCAGTTCAAATACTCGTTGACGGAGATAAAAGGTGGATTCATCCAGTTCAAATACTCGTTGACGGAGATAAAAGGTGGATTCATCCAGTTCAAATACTCGACGACGGAGATAAAAGGTGGATTCATCCGGTTCAAATACTCGACGACGGAGATAAAAGGTGGATTCATCCGGTTCAAATACTCGACGACGGAGATAAAATGTGACACACAAGGTATCTTGCAAAAGTCCCTAGCACCCCACTCCTTAATCCCCTCCCCTTAGTAACTACGGTGTATAACACAAGTCTGAAATAGTTTACTCACCTGGTTTTTTGCGTCAGCTTTACCCCACCCTAACCC
>NZ_JADEXU010000310.1 GCF_015206895.1 Nostoc sp. LEGE 12450
AAGTTTGGTCTTGCTCATGCGTCAGAAATACCCTTAAACGTGCCCCCATACACAAATCACTTTGTAGATGCATTTTCAGTATTTATATATCTTAACATACCGGATTTTTTTGATGCCTACCTACTTAAGGCGATCGCACTCAGAAATTTTAGAGCCAAACTCCTAAATCAAATCCACTCCCCATGTCCTACAGATAAGCACTATCTGTCTATGTTTATCTGTAGGTATAGGTATTAGTGACACTAACAATGACCGAAACACAAAAGGATACAAAGCGTTCAACTTCTTCTATTGGGATTTTCTCGACCAACACCGCCAACAACTACAATCTCAAAGAAGGATGAGTTTTATTTTAAATAATTTGGATAAAATATCTTCTGAATAATTACAGTCTATCCGTCAACAAGCCCAAGATTGGCACGCCCAATCTTAGTGGATTGCAAGGTATTCAGAGCCAGTTACTTATCAGTACAGGAGAGATACCTAAATGGCAAAAACAACGGAGAACACATTTGGTTCGGGGATGACTAATGAAGATTGGTTTAACTTAGGAAAATCTGATGCCTGGGCTGGAAAAGTTAAAGTGCCACCAGAAGAAGATTCTCAAGCTGCTAGTATGTACGAACTGGGCTACTGTGAGGGAGAAATTAAACGCCCGCCAACTGAAATTAGTCAGTATCCTACAGCAAGATTTGACTCAATATCATGTCCGCACCAATAATGGTTTGTTTTAGAGATGTTGCAATGCAACATCTCTATACAACAGTAAATCCCACTAAACTTAACTAAACGGCAAGGAAGTAACAGTTTCCGAGAGTTATTGCCTAAGTCATGGCTTAGTTAAGGGAATTTAGCATGATTTTATTCAACCAGTGTTGTGGAAACTCCTTCATTTGCTGGAGGAATACCAGGTAACTCAAGACAGTATCCAGCACCATATACTGTTTTGATATAACGGGGGTGGCGGGGATCTGGTTCTAGTTTGGTTCTCAAGTGGCGAATATGGACTCGAATCGTTTCAATGTCGTCATCGGGATCATAGCCCCAAACTTCTCTGAGGATTTCGCTAGGGGAAACTGTTTGACCGTGGCGTTGTAGTAAGCAGTGAAGTAGCTCAAATTCCAAATGAGTCAATTTCACCGTGTCATTGAACCATATTGCCTCAAATCTTTCGGGAACGAGGGTGAGTGAGCCATAGTTCAGAATCTCACTATGCTTTGCTGCCTGGGGAATGCGGTCAGTACGTCGCAAAAGTGCCCGCACCCGTGCCAGCAGCTCTTCAACTTCAAAAGGCTTGGTGAGGTAGTCATCTGCGCCAGCATTAAAGCCTTCCACCTTGTCCTGAGTTTGGCTCAAAGCTGTCAACATTAACACGGGAATCTCAGAGGTGCGATCGTCGCGGCGCAGACGTTGGCAAACTGTAAACCCATCTACTCTGGGCAACATTAAATCGAGCATGATCAAGTCTGGTTGAAGCTGGAGAGCCAGCGCTTGACCTTTGATGCCGTCTTCAGCTTGACTAACATCGTAGCCAGCCATTTCCAAGTTGACGGCAACTAGTTCTGAAATCGCTGGGTCATCGTCTATGACAAGAATCCTCGGCATTCTTAAAAATTATTACTACTTATTAAGGATAATTAACAACCTTTGATAGATACAAAGATTTTTGAAACGATTCTAAAAAAGTTTTTAAATCTTACATAAATATTAAGATTAAATGACTGTGAAATCAAGACTCAATTACATGAAATCTTATAGTCTATGATGTGTTATATTCCCCCCTACAATCCGTCTTGGTTTTTACAAAACGGTGTGATGATGACTGTATACACTGCTTTGTGGGGAAAACGTCACTGGCAAAGTACTACTAAAGACCCAGAACCGTCTTATCACGAGAAAATTTTTGTTGGGGGCCAAGGTGTGCCAATTTTTGGCTTGGTTGCCATCCCAGAAAATGCCCATAGCACGATTATCGGCACTTACGGCATTACTGGAGAGTTAAAAACAGAATGGTTTTTGAGAGTACTAGGGCGTAAAGCTTATGCTCAGGGATACGCTGTAGTGTTGTTTGATTGGCGGGCCCACGGGAAAACTGCCGAATTGTCGCCAACTCTGACTTCTGATGGTTTATATGAAGGGGAAGATTTTGTTCGCATCGCCGCGGCAGCTAAGGCAATGGGATGTCCTGGTAAATTTTGGTTTACAGGGTTTTCTTTAGGAGGGCAATTGGCACTATGGGCAGTGAAGGTGGCTGGTGAGGTAATTAGGGAGTATGAAGATTTAGGACTAGAAGACAGCGATATTGGCGGTGGTATGGTGATTTGTCCGAGTTTGGATTCGGAGCGATCGCTATCTTATCTAGTTACAAAACCCTTTGGTCGATATTTGGAAGCGGGGATTGCCCAGAATTTAAAAAAACTAGCATGGCGAATTCATGATGCCCATCCTGGAAGCATTGACCCAGAAGCGATTGAACGGGCGAATAGTATTTGGGGTTTTGATAACGAACTGGTAATTAACCGATTAGGTTTTTCTTCTGTGGAAGCATATTACCAAGCTAGTAGTGCTTTACAAATATTGCCGCAAATCTCAAAACCGACTTTGATTTTATATGCTGCTGATGACCCACTTTTTGACCCAGCCATCATACCGGAATTACAAGAAGCTTGCGATCGCAATTCCGCAATAGATTTATTCCTCACTCAGTACGGTGGTCATGTTGGCTATTTGAGCAGCAAAGCGTGCCAGCGTCAAGTACAAGACTCCGATCCTTGGTGGGCATGGAATCGGATTTTACAATGGTTAGAGCAACAGCGCAAATAATAAGTAGGTCGGCGTAAATAATTACCAGTGGGATAAGACAGGGGCAAGGGAAGAAGAGTTTTAGCTTTCTTTACCTTTTTTCACACAGTTTGCTTTTATTTAGACTGACTTACTTAAGACTAATATTTTGTTATTGAAATTAGGTGGATGAGAATACAAAAAATATTCATTAGAGCTAATAAATACTGGCTTAATATAATTTAATAAATGCTTCCAAAAAAGCATTTGTCAAAAAATCATGACATTAGTTTTGATCCAGATTATAGCTCTAACTTTTGCTCGGCGATCTAAAAGTTCACTTGCTCAATAAAACCCCACTCCACAACGAGAGATTCTAAGCCTTAATTTGTAAGAATAACTAAAAAAACGGCACCAAAGTTCTGTAGAATTTGCCTAAATTTCCGGTAATTATATCGGGATAGTAGGCTTCTGAATTTTGGACAAAAAACTTCCATTGACTCTTTCAAAGGATAGGATTAATGTTGTGAGTAGTCCTTAGAAGGACACTCTTTATGCATCAAAAAATCAAGAGGTACTTCCTATGATGATGATGATGACTGAAACCATGACTGCCGAAATGCAAGCTTGTATGGAAGTTTGTATGGACTGTCATAAAATGTGCATGGAAACCATGACTTACTGCATGGCCAAAGGTGGTATGCAGATGAACAAGGACATGATGAGCATGATGAGCATGATGCGCGATTGCTCTGAAATGTGCATGATGTGCATGAATATGATGATGAGTGGTTCTGAGTTCATGGAACGTACTTGTATGCTCTGTGCTGAAATGTGCGATCGCACTGCAATGGCGTGTGAGATGATGAGCGATGACATGAAAATGATGGAATGTGCTGCTGCTTGCCGTAGGTGTGCAGAGTCTTGCAGAAGTATGCAGATGATGCCTGCTTAATTTCCCTAACTAGCAGAAGTTTCTCTGCAACCTAATATTCAAGCGCTCAGACTCTTTGGGGTCTGGGCGCTTGAAGTAAGATGATTTTGAATAATTTGCCATGTCCCGTATATTTCTGCGTTCACTCCATCAAAATCAAGCGCAGAGGATCTAAACGCACATACCAAGGAAAAGGTTGATCTTTCATAGTCACCCATTTTTCTTTGAAGACTTCAGCTTGCAGATGGTAATCTTGAGAATTCTTACCAGCAGAATGTAGTTTGAGAAATAATGTCATTCGGTGGGGCGTTTCACTTGTTCGTACTATCCAGCAGGGAAAGGTATTTTCCTGTGATGAGCCGTTGGTAAAAATGAACTGATGGGCACGAATGCCAACGTGGGATAATTCGCTCGTGACTGGTTCAATGACTTGAAGAGTACAACCCCAATCAATCGCTTCTACCTTTTGTGATGACTGGAGAACAGCACGGGAGAAGTTTTTACATCCAGTAAGTTGAGCGACACTAACGGTAGCAGGATGCTGGAAAATATCGTATTTGCTGCCATGATGAACGGCTCTACCATGCTCCAATACCAATAGATTCGGACAAATCCGATAAGCTTCTTCCATATTATGGGTGACAAATAGAGTCACACCTTGGTAGTCAGCAAGAGTTTCTGTCATTTGCTGCTCTAATTGACTACGCAAATGGGTGTCAAGTGCCGAGAACGGCTCATCTAAAAGTAATGCTTCCGGTTGACTTGCTAATGCTCTTGCCAAGGCTACCCGTTGTTGTTGACCTCCAGAAAGTTGGTGCGGATAGCGATCGCCTAATCCTTGTAACTGCATCGCTAATAATTGTTCTTCTACCTGTACCCGAATACTTCCAGCAGATAGTTTTTTGGACAAGCCGAAAGCAATATTTTGCGCCACATTCAAATGCGGAAACAGGGCGTAATTCTGCACTAAAAAACCGATGCGGCGATCGCGACTGGGTAGATTAATTCCTTGTTCTGAGTCAAACAGTACTCTGTCATTTAAAACTATGCGTCCACTAGAGGGCGTTTCTATCCCCGCAAGGCAGCGCAAAATCATGCTCTTACCTGCTCCAGAGCTTCCTAACAATCCCAAGGGTTGTTCATCAGAAGTAAAAGCAACTTTTAAATC
>NZ_JADEXU010000311.1 GCF_015206895.1 Nostoc sp. LEGE 12450
GTTTGGGGTAAGCCTGTTGGGAATTTGCCCAAAGTCAAACTTAAAAATTCACTGAAGCGATATTCTCTGCCCACCAAGTCTGTAAAGCCCCGCTCGGCTTCTATTGCCAAGGCTTTGTGCAATCGTATCCAATCTGGTTTTTCATTAGTCATGAGTCATTAGTCATTAGTCATTGGTCATTGGTCATTTGACTCTGGACAAATGACTAATCTTCAAACCAACTAGCACGCCATGCAGCTTCAGCTTCAGCGATCGCCTTTTCTCGATGTTTTTTTTGATACTCTCGTCCTAGCTTGTTTAGCTGAACTAAAATACTGCGGATTTGCCTGCGCTCAGATGAGAGTGTCACATCAGCAAATTCAATTTCTCCTAGCCGCAGGTTAATAGCCATAATTTGCGTCAGCCCAGAATCTTCTGACTGCTGCTCATTTTCAATTTCAATTACTAAGTTTAATAAGTTGGGTGGCCCTGGCATGACCTCAGCCGATGCTTCTGATGCAGCCGCAGCTGCTGCTAAAATCGGTTCTGGTAATTTTTTAGGTAATACTCCAGATTTTTGTATTAAAACATTAGCATCATGCGATAGTTTTTTCAGTATATCTTGCGTTACTTCTTCTAAGTTCTGTTGCCATTTTACTAGTTCTATAGGATTAGAGGTGTCGGCAGTGAGAGACTGAGAATTCGAGGTGTCCAGAAGTTCAGAAGATGTTACTTCTTTATTCTCCTCATCTTCATCTCCTTTATTTAACCCAACTTCCTCACTTTTAATAGAAGTGAGCAATTGTTGGGCTGCCACTTGCCCCAACTTGCGGATGGCTTGTTGCAATTGCTGGCGCTGATTCAATGACAAATGCAGAAAGTTTTCGGGATACCCCTGTGTACAAAGGTGATAACTCGCTAGAATCAACTGTTTTCGTACAGCTAGCCCCAAGGTGTTTAGATAACTAGCATAAGCGGTTTGTAGCTCTACTGCGATCGCCCGAATCGCTTCTTTTAATGCTGCAATATCCCGTTCAATTCGCTCGATTGCTCTTGCCATATCTTTTCGTTCTTGTCCATGTGAACTATTACATAGTACAAATGTACGAATTTATTTTATAATAACTTCCCAAAGAAGTTTAGATTTTAAATTAAATGGGAGATTTCGCGTCTCTACTAAAAAAACACAGGTCAGGCTATTTGCTTGACCTGTTTGGTAAAGAGTCATTTGTCCTTTGTCATTTGTGAATGACTAATGACCAATGACCAATAATATTACTTACCGCCCATTTGTGCAGCGACTTCATCAGCAAAGCTCATTTCTTGCTTCTCAATGCCTTCGCCCAATATATAGCGGACAAAGCGAGTCACTTGAATCTCTTCGCCTAATTTCGCCTTCGATTGCTTAAAAAGGTCTTCGACGGAAATACTCTGATCCCGGATGTAAGGCTGATCGATCAAAGTCAATTCTTTCAGGCGTTTTTCAATCCGTCCCTGAACAATCTTTTCTTTGATATTCTCTGGCTTGTTCGCCAAATCATCCTTGCCCATTTCAATGTCTTTTTCTTTTTGGGCAACTTCGGCGGGGATTTGGTCTACACTTACATACTCGACATTTGGACAAGCCGCAACTTGCATTGCAGTGTTCCGTGCCAAGCTTTGAAACTCTGAGTTAGCAGCCACTGACTCAGTTTGAGAACCCAGTTCTACTAATACACCAACTCGACCGCCAGTGTGAATGTAGCTGTCTACTACGCCTTGTGTGCCTTCTGCTATTGCAAAATTAACAAAGCGGCGCACTTGGATGTTTTCACCAAGGGTGGCAATAGTTTGCTTGATGGATTCTTCTACAGTCGCACTTTCATTCTCAATATAGGGTTGAGCCAGCAAAGACTCAACACTATCAGCTGTCGCTGCTTGCTTTGCCAGATTCTTAACTAAAGCTTTAAAAGCCTCGTTACGAGCAACAAAGTCGGTTTGGCAGTTGACTTCAATGAGTACACCCACTCGGCCACCGGGCTGAATGTAAGTGTCTACTAAACCTTCTGCCGCAATGCGATCGCTTTTTGCCCCCGCTTTAGAGATGCCCTTTTTCCGTAGCCAGTCTGCGGCTTCTTCTACGTTGCCTTCAGTCTCAATCAGCGCCTTTTTGCAGTCCATCATGCCGGCACCAGTTTTTTGGCGTAGCTCTTGGACGAGTTTTGCAGATATTTCCGCCATTTTGCCTCAATTCCTAACTTGACCTCGAGTTGTAATCACTCACCTAATTTAGTGCTGAGTGCTGAGTTTTGAGTGTTCAGTCATCAATTTTATTCTTCATTGACAAATCACAACTTAACAACTTCAAAAATCAAGACTCAGCACTATTAAATTTGCTGAGTCTTTCTATCTTACTTACTCAGCACGGGCTAAACCTTAGCTTTCCGCTAACAGCACTATTCTTCTGTTTCCTCTTCTGGAATTACGGCATCAGTATATTCGGTTTCTTCGTAGTCATCGTCATACTCACTACCGTCGTAATCTTCGTAATCATCTTCAGTATCCAACTGACCGTGACGACCTTCATAAATGGCATCTGCCAATTTTCCGACTATCAGCTTAATTGATCTGATAGCATCGTCGTTTGCTGGGATGGGGATATCTACTACATCTGGATCGCAGTTTGTATCCAACATCGACACAATGGGAATATTCAGCTTTTGGCATTCTTGAACTGCGTTATATTCCCGTCGTTGGTCTACGATTACCACGATATCGGGCACTTTCCGCATTGTTTTAATGCCACCTAAATATTTCTGAAGCTTCGTCATTTCCCGACGTAGCATTGAGGCTTCTTTTTTCGGTAATAAATCTAGTGCGCCAGTTTCTTCACGGCGTTCTAAATCTTTCAAACGGTCAACCCGTGTTTTGATGGTTGCCCAGTTGGTCAACATTCCGCCCAACCAGCGTTGGTTAATGTAGTGGGAACCACAACGGCTAGCTTCTTGGGCAATAATTCCAGCTGCTTGGCGCTTGGTGCCGACAAAAAGAAATTTCTTCCCTTGTTCTGCGTGCGATCGCATGTAATTATAAGCATTATCCATCAACTGGGCAGTTTGCACCAAGTCGATAATATGCACACCATTGCGGGAAGTATAAATGTAAGGAGACATTTTTGGGTTCCAACGCCGGGTCTGATGCCCAAAGTGAACCCCTGACTCCATCATTTGAGCCAATGAAACTACTGGCATATATTTTCTAACTCCTATTCGGGTTAAACCTCCATCCAAGTGCATTTCCCAATCTGGGAAACACCCGAATTCTCAGATGTGCGAGATTAGTTAACCATACTAGGTTAGCACATTCGCTAGAGTGTTTGGTAAGGGCGATAAAATAGCGCTGCCCACTCAACAATAGGAAGCGCTATGTTTGTATTGAACTTAGAAATTACGAATTAGTTAAACTAGCCCAAAAAACCTATCTACTAGCGTTCTTCCTCATCTTTGGGCTTGGGTTTTTGTCGTCTTTGTTCCACCTGCTCGTCGATAGTTTCTCTCATTTTGCGATCGGCAGCGTCCATCGCAGAATACTTAAAACGGTTGATTATGCCACTGAAGAAGTTGCTAAAGAATCTTTCAATTTCCTGCATAATTTAATACCTCGGTATTTAAAGGTAAATTCTTGACTTTACATTGGTCTTGGAATTTCTATTGGAAGTTGTAAATAAAACGCTAACCTCTGAAAATCACTGTATAAAACAGTTTCCTCAATCAAATTAGTACTGTTGAGATTTCTGAGATTGAAACGTGGTATACCCCATATATTGTATTCTGTCTAAGGTAATAAATATAGCAAAGACATAAGTAACAAATTGTTTACTTGGGATTGGCTGAAATATAAGCAAAACCTGGTAGATGATCTCGAACGGCTTAATTTTTCTGTTGTAAATTAATGGGTGAAAAATTCAGATATAGCAAATTACCAAACCCAGACAGGATAAAGTTTTTCAACCCGTCTTGCAGTAAATTACACGTATCTTAGTTTCATTGTTACTGAATAGTATCAGGATCTACATTGAGCGATGGCTGCGCCAACGCCAAGGGCGAACGCAACCTCGCCTTTAACTGTTCTATCTGCAATTCTGCATGTTCTGCTCGTTGACGTTCTTGTTCTACTAGTTCTTCTGCCTGCTGTCTTGCTAAAACTTCTTGTCGTAAAGCTTCTGCCAGTTCATTTGGAATCAGTAATTTTTCCCCTGTATCCTCTCGATAAAATCCAATTAGCCTTCCTTCAACCACCAAACGCAGTTGTAAGGGTTCACTGCACCCATCTTGTATAGGTTCGTAAATTTCTCCCCGCAGGCGATAGCCACGTAGCTGTTGTTCCACCCACTCGCCTTTAGGGTCAAATAGCCAGTATTCCTTGACACCTAACTGCTCATAGAGAGTCTTTTTAAAGATTTCGTCTTGTCCCTTAGTCCCAAAGGATGTCATTTCAAAAATAACTGTGGGTACTTGACCCTCTTCCCAGATTTTATAGTTGTCCCGACCACCGGGTGCAACATCAAAAATCACGATCACATCTGGGGCTACCCGCAACTTAGGAAAGCCTTGTGCATAGTAAATAAATTGATTTCCCAATACTGTTGCCTGACTATTTGCCAAATACTGTTGCAGCACTTCTAAGGTAGTTAGCAAGGCATAAAGGTGGTCGTAAGTTTCTGCCACTGGTTGACCATCAGCACTGGGGTAGAAGATTTCTGATTCGACACTAAGGTGATTTCTAGGAAAGAATTTACCAATAGAGGTAAAATATAGCCTTGATGCAAAAAAACAGGAGCAAGCATTTGGATACGTTAGCCACAGCAGGCGCACCCAAATCATTAACAGCATCGCAAATA
>NZ_JADEXU010000312.1 GCF_015206895.1 Nostoc sp. LEGE 12450
GGGCGGATGGAAAAAGGTTGATGTAGCTGCTTTCTTGCGCCCAAACGTTAAATCTCTCATCTCACCTTTCCTCCATTGATGGGTAAAGCCGTGATTCCTGCTGCCAAGCATTTTATACCAAACAAATCTTACAATTTGTGGAATTGTTGAAGCAAGCACTAGAGAAAATTATTGATCTGCGATCGCTAATCAAAAACAGGGGCAAGTAGAACAAAGTAATTCCGCTTTGTTATTAGTTGAAAATTCGGTTTCAGGTGAAGGGGTCAAAGCAGTTGATGAGGGTGAAAGTTCCGCCGTGCCTGTGCCAAATCCTGAAAAATGGTCGCATGAGGCGATTGTAGTGAGGTCAAATGCGCGACCGGGTGCAAATATACGTTATGACTGTAGTTTCAAACTTATTTGTAAAGTTCTTAATTTTGACTTTTGACTTGATACTTTTGACTTCCTCAAAGAGGTCGCCAGGTATCGGTTTTGCGTAATGCTGATTATTGCGTGGAAAATAAGGCGTAAATAAATGTTTACAAACCTCTGAAATCACTATAGCTTACAATTTACAAGTCGCAACGCGAGAGAAGAATATCTCCTCCTTCCCAAGTATCAAAGAACCTTGGTTAATGGTAATATTCCCCTTCCCCGTATTTTTCCTTAACCATCCCACGGGTAGGCTGCCCCCATACACCACTGAGTTCTCTTTTATATGCCTCATCAATTCATCGTAATCCACGAAGCTCCCTCTTGAGTTTCCTGCTTGGTTGTCTCCAGTTAATTTGTCATCATACCATCCTACTGCCTTGGCAAACCGCAAATAATTTTCACTGTCTTTATCAGTCCAGTCTTGTAGTTTTCTCCCCAGCCTATTCCCAGTGCTAATCCATATTTCCTTTTGCACACGAAAGCCAAAACGATTGTCTGCATTGAACCAAAGCTGGTCTATTTCTTGTAGGTCGTCACAAGAGAAATTATTTATAGAGTCGATATCTAAATATTTTTGTTCTTCTGCTTTAGCAATATTAAGCATGAGTTTCTCTGTTTCTCTATCAGCCGCTCCCCAATTTTTAGCCTTCAAAAAATATTCAAGTTGAGTATATAAATGTTTTATCAATGATGCTTCAACTTGTTTATCTTGAGGGTTTAGCTCAATTAAAATTTGATGAAGTGATTCAATATTTTCGCCTGTAAGCAACTGATTGTCTTTAGTAAAATCAGTTTCTTTTAGATGAGTTTTTAAGATATTGAATGCTGCTGTATAAGATTCTATAGCTTTTTGAGTTTTTTTATTCTGGGCTAGTAAATCACCTTGACTTTTCTGAACTAATACTTGAACTTGTAAACCTTGACTCGAATCTAAAAATTTCTGATCAGCTTTGGATAAATTTGACTGGCTTTCTTGAATTTCCTTGTTAGCATTACTCCAGTCTTCCATCTCTTGGTATGCTTGTGATTTAGCCGCGAGTAATAGTGACTGTTTGAGTTTATGGTTATCAATATTAAATGATACTGCTGCCAGCCTCAAAGCTTCATCTGAATTTGATGAACTTTGGTTCCGCAATTGTCCAGCTAAGGCTACAAGTTGACGAACATTTACAATTTCTGCTTTAGCTTCTTCATTTTTTGCATTAGTTTGGTTCAATTCATTTTCTTTAGTGGTAAGTTTTGCCAAAATTGCTGATTCTTTCTTTTGAGCTTGACTCAGCTGAACATTAGTTTTAGATAGTTCCCTACTTTTTGCTTCTAAATTACTTTGTGCTGTATTTAAATTCTGTCTCGCTCTTGCGGTACTTTCTTCAGCCTTTTTTGCTTGCTGCTGTGCTTTCCTAGCAGTTTTATTAGCTTCTATTGCTTTTTTTTGTGCTAATTTTTCACCTTCTTTAGCTTGTTGTTCTAGCTCCTCTGCTTCTGTAGCCTTTTCCTGGGCTTGTGTTATATTTTTTTTAGCTTCATTAACCTGAGAATTGGCTGCTTCAACCTCATTCCTAGACCATATTCCTAAAGTTACTGCTCCCAGAACTGCAACAACCAAAACAACAACTCCAACACTAATTTGTCGTTGAGCTTTCTTATTTGCCTCACTGAGCAATTGATTTCTTCCCTCTGCTGCCTCCCTATCCTTTCTCTCCCTTTCCAAAGCAGCTTCTTGTTCCTTAACAGCAATCTCCTCCTGAATTTCCTTTTCTTTACTGGCTGCTAAATACTGTTTATCCTGATAACTTAAGTTCTTATCCCTTGCCCATTCTTCTGCTGATTGTAAAGCTTTACCTCGCAGCAGCCGTGAGTCATCAGCACCTACAGAAGCCACCCAAAAGCGAAAATTTTCAGAATAGGGACGCAGGTTGTTTAGTTGGTTTTCAATCCAATTAAAATCAAATATCTCACGATATATTTGGTTATAAATTCTTAGCTTACCTTGCTCCTTAACAACTAATCCCGAAAGCTGCAACTCGCTTTGCTCTAATGTCTCGTCTGCTGTTACCTCGGATTGTTCTTCACTCAGCCTGACTTGCTGATACAGTTCTAGTAAGTACCCTGCCCGTTGCTCATCCCGTAAAATCCTAGCTTGAATTGTTCGCAGGTGTTCAGGTTCGTCCTGCGATTCCCAGTTTTCAATAATTCGTAACCTGACAACTTGCTCTACTGAACAAGGGTTATCTTGCTCAGATTCTTCAACCATGAACTGACACAGTTTTTGAGTCAAAAATGGTTGTCCTCCAGTCCAGTGCAAGATTTCTTGCATTACTACTTGGGGATTACTAAAATTACCGCGCAAACCTTTTTCTAATGGTTCAGCTTCATGCAGTTGGAAGCCCTTGAGGGAGATGGCCTTACCAATATTAAATGGAGTGCGATTCTTATCTTGTATTAAACTAGTCGGTGATGCAACGCCTAGTAAACAGAAAGTGAGGCGATTGTATTGGGAATTATCAACTCGCTCATTATAACAAGACCTAATAAAAGCAAAAAAGTCATCTGTAGGGAAATTTAGACTCAGAACACTATCAATTTCATCAATAAAAATTACTATATTTTCTGAAATTTCTGCGAGAAGTATTTTTGTCAGAAAGTTACTAAATCTTAATAATGGTGAATTTAATTGATTCTGCTCCCACCAACCTTTAAAATCCACATCCAAGGCAAAACTATCAATGAGCTTAACAATCAAATCTGCATACCAGTTTTCTTGAGTTGCTGTCTGAATATTAATGGAGGATAAATCAATAGATGCACACTCTACACCAGCTTCACTCAAACGGCTCATTGTTCTGACACGCAAGCTGGATTTTCCACTCTGTCTAGAATTTAGTACATAACAAAACTTCCCTTGTAATAGGGCTTCATTTAATTCATCATCAGCTTCTCGTTTGACATAAGTACTGGCATTTTCAGGTAGACTTCCAGAAAAAATGTACTGGTCAACCATAAACTACTCCAAACGTGCCAAAAAATACTGACGGTACAAATCGCAACTAGCAATACAGTCATTCCGCACTATTTTAACTAGCCCCAGACTGTGCAATTTAAAAGTAATCTCAGGACTAAGCTGCACTGGCTTATCTACTGTTATCACTTTTGCATAACCCTCTTTTAGCTGAGAATCACTTTGTAACGATTCTAGTTGCTGCCGTAAATGATAGCTGAAAATTCCTTGTTCTGTTGGAGCTAGGCTGATTAATTCCTCTAAAGAGGTTTCCTGGCTTTTGAGGTTAGCTATTGCCTCGTTTAGGAGATAAGGATGTCCACCTACTAACTTGATTAATTGACTTAATCCCTCTTTCCGAAAGTACCCCTCTAGTTCATACAATTTCACTATTTCTTGCACCTGTTGCTGATTAAACTCAGGTAACTCAATAGCTAGTCCAACGTTAAACGGTGAACGATTAATATCTAGAGTGGGGTAAGCTTCTGTGGAATTAACTACCACTAGTCGTAGTTTCTTCCAAATTTTTCCCATCCTGTCTCCTTGTTTGGCTGTTTCATACCAACTCCGCAACAGGAGGCAGAATTCTGAGAAAATATTCGCATATTCAAATAGACGTTCAAAATTATCTATCGCAAAGACAAGAGAATTATCTATATTCGATAATAAATATCTTTGAAAATAACGAGTGCAACTTGTATTTAAACCCAAACTATCTTGCCAATATTCATCTACCAAGTCTTTCACATCTAGGCTATCAGAAACATTAACACATAACCAATGCAAGAAAGTTTTTAAGTCAGTTAGAGTAGAATTATCAGCAAGTTTTAAATCCAATTTAACTGTCTCATATCCCTGGTGTCTTGCATGGTCTAGGATTTTCTCGAGCAGCAGAGTTTTACCCATTCTCTGCGGAGCTTTGATGCGAATTAAGGCTCCGGGCTGCACTATTGCTTTATAGCATTTATCTTCAATTGGCGGTCGCTCAATATATATAGTTGTGTCTGCCCCTAGTCCAGAGTTCTCAGCCGCTTGCAATTGTTGTTCAATTGCATCCAACTTGTCACCAAGCTCTTTCAGTGTGCGTTCCTCTGACTGAAGCTGGTGTTCGTATTGAAACTTGCGGGATACATCAGTTTCAATAACCAAAGCTGTTCGTAGATTTGCAACTTTCTGGCTTTGAAGGGTGTAGGCTTTTTCGAGTGAGTCTTTTTCAGAGAGCGATCGCTGCCGTTGGTTTTGTGATTGAACTGAATTACCTGAAGCCGCCGTCTGCTGCCCAAGGTGAATGTTATAGATATCGCCGCCAATTTGCCCAGCGTTCACTATCTCAGCGTTGACAAACCCACCACCAAACTGGGTATTGCGTAAGTCGTTGTTGGAGACTTGCTTTGGGTCTTCTGAGTCAGGCATGAGCGGGTTTGAGCAGGTTTAAGCGTCGT